>JAKSJT010000171.1 GCA_024402125.1 Bacteroidales bacterium | reverse complement strand
ATGACTTCTCAACCCGAAGAATTTGAGGATAGCATCATTAACACCTTGTTCTATGCTGCAGAGAAAGCAAATTTTGGTAAGGAAAAGACTATCATTTATCAGCAGGATGCTATGACAGAGAAGGATTACGAACACGACATGTATTATTCAAAGCTAGAAGGCAGAGAAGAAGGACTAGAAGAAGGAATAGCGAGAGGTAAAAAGACACAAGCTCTTGAAATTGCTAAGACCATGATTTCAAAAGGTCTAGCTAAGGACCTGATTGTAGAGATGACCGGTCTTACAGAAGAAGAGATTAAATCACTTTAGAATTGCAGGATGCTATGACAGAGAAGGATTACGAACACGACATGTATTATTCTAAGCTAGAAGGTAGAGAAGAAGGCGAAAAAGCAAAAGCTCTTGAGATAGCTAGATCTATGATCTCAAAAGGTTTGGCCAAAGACATGATTGTCGAGTTGACCGGTCTTACAGAAGAAGAGGTTAAAGCACTTTAGTTCTAATGATTATTTTGAGTATTAGGGGAGAGTAGGTTTCTACTCTTCCCTATATATTTTTGCCCAGTTTACATATGATTCTACACCAGGAGTTATCTTTCTTTCAACGAATTCTGGCGAAATCTTCTTGATAAATTTAGCGGGAACACCACCCCACAGTTCATTCGGACCTATTTTGGTATTGGACAGGACAAGAGCATGTGCGGCAACTATTGATCCGTCTCCAATCTCAGCTCCATCCAGAACAGTAGCCCCCATACCGATAAGACATTTGGAGCCGACCTTGACGCCATGGACGGTAGCATTATGACCAATGATTACATCGTCTGCGATGATGACCTTGCCATTGTCTCCTTTGGTGCAGTGAAGGACAGAGCAATCCTGGACATTGACTCTATTTCCTAAAACTATAGAGTTTACATCACCCCTAAGAACGGCACTATACCAGATGGAGCACTGATCACCCATCTTTACATCACCAATAACAGCCGCTGTTTCTGCGATAAAGCACTCTTTGCCTATTTCTGGAGTGAACTCCTGTAGTTTTCTGACCATAATAAATCTGTGATTGTCCAATAATTTGTGACGCAAGATATCTCATTTCTACTGCAAAAGCAATTATCGGGGGTTGTTTTGTATTCTCAGTAGTTAAATTTCTAGAATATTTTTAAAGTTTTACTACCTTGCGATACAAGGTACTGAAATATTTCTATATATTTGCACTGTGAAATAAAACCAATTCATTATGAAAAAGACTATCAGTGCAGAAGTAGGAGGACGCAACTTCATCTTTGATGAGGATGCATATATGCTCCTTGACTCATATTTGAACAAGTTCAAGACTCATCTTGAGATTGACACGGAGAACGATGTCATGGAAGAACTTGAGATGAGAATCGCAGATCTTTTCAGTGAAGGTCTGCATGGAAAGGAAGTCGTTGACATCAGACTCACGGAGTCTATAATCGCTCAGCTTGGTCTTCCTGGGGGAGAACCATTCAAGATGGATGAATCTGATTCTTCAGATAAGAAGACAACAGGACCGCAGAATTTCTTTGATTTCTCATTTGACAGGTCAAAGAAGCTGTTCAGGGATCCGGATGAAAAGAAGATAGGTGGAGTCTGCTCCGGAATGGGATTCTATTTCAATATCGATCCCACAATCATAAGACTTGTATTCGTTCTTATCGTTATGTTCGGAGGAGCTGGTATCATCGCATATGTGATTCTGCTGATAGTGGTTCCTGAGGCTTCGTCTGCTGCGGAGAAGTGCCAGATGAGAGGCCTGGAGGCTAATGCCGACAATATCAGGAAGTATTCTACCAAGTCAACAACCAATTATCAGAAGTAGCCTATGGATCCGCAGTTAAGTTCACTTTTGGAGAACAGCCGCACCCAGATGAGGCGTGGCGTTCTTGAATACAGTATCCTTCTTGTTCTGCAATCTGGAGAAGGCTACACTTCCTCAATCATTGCAAAACTCAAGGAAGTTGATATCATTGTTGTGGAGGGAACCCTTTATCCGCTTCTTATCCGACTTAAGAATCAGGGCCTTCTCACTTACAGATGGGAAGAGTCCCCACAAGGCCCTCCCCGTAAATACTACACATTGACAGACCAGGGTCAGCAGCAGCTCTCGGAACTGGATTCGACATGGAAAGAGCTTGTCCGCTCGATTGATGCAATAAGATCCATATAATTGACCTAAGATGAAACAGACAGAAAACATTAGCCTAGGTGGCTACTCATTTACAATAGGAAAAGATGCTCTTGAACTACTCCAGGAGTATCTCTCAAAGGTGGAAGCATCGTCTTCCAGTGATGTTAAGGATGAACTGGTATCAGATATAGAAGAAAGACTTGCTGAACTCTTTATCGAAAAGTGCGGAAAAGCTTCAGTTATCGATCTCGAAGCTGTCAAATCTGTTACATCAATTATTGGAGTACCGGAGCCTGATGAGTCGGAGTCTCATTCGGAGGACTCTACATCTTCGTCATCTTCCGGAGATTCGGCGAAGACTTCATCCCATCGACGTATCTACAGGGATATGGACAATAGACTGCTGGGTGGAGTTCTCTCCGGAATTGCTTCTTATTTCTCACTGGATGTGACATTCCTAAGACTACTGACTGCAGTGTTTATGGTAGTATTCTTCATTGGTCATTTTTTGCAGACAGTGTCATTTCTTGTACTTGCATATGTTGTCATGTGGGTTATTATGCCAGCTCCAAAAAGCGTGGAGGAGAAGTGTGAGTTCGAGGGCAAACCTCTAAGGTTCGATGACTTCAAGGATAGGGCAGAGTCTCTTAAGGACTCCATCTCTTCTTCTGCGGAAAGATTGTCAGAGGAAGTCAAGACAGCACCAATCGGTCATACTCTAGCTAGAGCACTGTCCGTTGTTGTCGGAACGATTTCAACAATCATCGGCATAGTGGCTCTTCTTGTTGCTCTTTGCCTTGTGATTGATTTCCCGTTTGACAAGATTGATTACTCCAGGGTTTTCGTTCACTTTCCTGATGACTTTGTGAGTCTTGTTCAGACTTGCCTTACAACCAGTTCAATAAGATGGGCCCTCACAGCGGTGATAGGTCTTCTGGGCCTTGGCCAGCTGTATGACGGAGTGAAGAACATCTTTAACCTTAAGTCTCCTTCATGGAAACCGGGACTGATTATCTTCATCCTCTGGTGTGTATCCATAATTGTCCTTATGCTTCTTGTGACAAAGAACGTACTTATTCTGAACAATGTAATATTGACTGTTTAACTGTTGACAAGTAATTATGCCTAGTTCACTATCACGATCATCATTTCCGGCAAGGACAATGAAACTATGGAAGTGGATACTTCTTTTTGCTGGAGGTATTGTCGGGTTCCTTGTTCTCTACTCAGTCGCTCAGTCACTGCAGTATTTCATTAAGGGCACGGCGCTTCTTTGTCTAGTCAATCTTCTCTCAGCTACAGTGATGCTTCTTCTTTATAGCGGCTGCGTCAGGCTGTTTGAGAAAAGAAAGGCTAAGGAGATCTCCCTATCAAGACTTCTTCCTGATACCCTCAAGGGAATTGGTATAGGGGCCATGTACTTCTGCCTTGTTGTAGCTCTTATGATGATAGCCGGTTGCTACTCCATAAAGTCATACAATGGCAATGTCGCATCTCTGATTGTTCCGTGCAGCATGTTCCTTGTTGTCGCTGTCGGAGAAGAGGTCATCTTTAGAGGAGTGATGTTCCGCCTTATAGACCAGAGATGGAATACTGCTGTTGCATTGATGGTATCTGCGGCATTCTTTGGTGTTGCTCATATCTTCAATCCGGGTGCATCCCTGTGGACATCATTTGCAATAGCAATAGAGGCGGGTCTTCTTCTGGGTGCTGCGTACAAGTACTCCGGCAATCTCTGGTGTCCTATCGGCATTCACTGGGCATGGAACTTCATTCAGGGAAATGTGCTTGGATTTGCGGTGTCGGGAACAGGTTCCGGAGAATCCCTTCTTTCTCCGTCAATCTCAGGACCGGATATCCTCTCGGGAGGAAGATTCGGTGCGGAAGGATCAATTCTGGCAGTAGCGGTAGGACTTGCCCTATCTGTATACTTCCTAAGGAATATGTCTAAGAAGAGGGCCTAGGGCTCTCTTTTTTGTTACTGGTCAATCATTTTCCAGTCAATGGATTAGAATTCATCCTTTTTGTGTATTTTTGCGTGGCTTTTGTTGGAGACGGAACTATCTCCTTCCCTCAAAAGCAAGTTAGTATTATCGATATAGTAAATAAATCGTAGTATCATGAATAAAATCAGTAAGATTCTTTTTCCAGCACTTGCTGTAGCTTGCATTTTCGCTACAAGCTGTGCAAAGCAGCCAAGCCTTACAATCAACGGTAAGACAGATGCAGACATCGAGTCTGTAATTGTACTTGCAGGTAAGGATACACTCGCTACAATTCCTGTAGTTGATGGTGTATATAACTATGTACTTCCAATCGTAGACGGTACAGCTAATCTTCTTTCCCTTAGAGAGGGTAGATCAAGCATGCCAGTATTCGTTGAGAACGGTATCGTAAACCTTTCTAGAGAAGGCCGTAAGTACACAATTGCAGGTACTCCTGCAAATGATGCTTACCAGGCATATGCAGATGCTTCTGCAAAGATCAACGAGGAGTATGCAAAGGCAGAGACAGCTGATCTCAAGAAGGCAATATCAGACAAGGCAGATGCTCTTGACATGGAGACATTCGAGAAGAATGTTGACAACTACTTCGGCGTATACCAGCTCCAGAGCATGCAGTATGGTATGGAGGCAGAGGAGCTCGAGGCATTGGTTGCAAAGGTTTCTCCAAAGTTCGCCCAGACTGAGGCTGTTCAGAAACTCTCAAAGAAGGTTGAGATTCTTAAGAAGACAGCAGTAGGCCAGCCATATATGGACATCAAGCTCGCTGATAGAAACGGTAACGACCTTGCTCTTTCAAGTGTTGTCGGTGGAGAGAACAAGTATGTCCTTCTTGACTTCTGGGCTTCATGGTGCGGTCCATGTATGCGTGAGCTTCCTTATCTTCTTGACTCATACGCTAAGTTCCACAGCAAGGGATTCGAGATCTTCGGAGTATCTCTTGATGATGATAAGGAGGATTGGACAAACGCTATTGACAAGAACAACATGAACTGGCTCCATGTCAGTGACCTCAAGTACTGGAACTGTGCCGGTGCTGTTCTCTATGGTGTTAACTCTATTCCAGCAAACTACCTCATCGACCCAGAGGGAAAGATTATCGCTAAGAACCTTCGTGGTGAGCAGGTAGCTGCTAAGCTTGCAGAGATCTACAACAAATAGTTTTCCTGCTACGGGAAATCTCGAAAAACAACATATTTCTATTTATGTATAGGTTGGCTCAGAGTTGGGCCAACTTTTTTTTAGTTTTTTTTTCTTAATTTTGTGCCCTGTTATGAGATGGTTGTTTAGAAGATATGCAAGTGTTTTGATGGTTGCCATTTACGTAGTGTTCTACGTATCGACAAACTTCTTCTATCATAGCCATTCCTATTTAAACTCCAGAATTGTTCACTCGCATCCTTTTGGAGATAAATCTCATAACCATTCAGCAGGTCAGATTCAGCTGATTCACGTCATAGAGGCTTCATGCTATGATAGTTCGGACCTTGAGGCATATGTTCCTTGTGGCTTTTGCGATCTGGAATCAACTATCGTATCTGTATATCGAGAACAGTCTGCTCAGATTGGATCGGTCTGTCATCCATTCTTAAGATCTCCTCCGGTTTCATTCTGTATGTTTTTGTAGTCGCCTTTCTTTTTGCGACTGATGTTTCTGTACCTAAAGTACAGACTAATGCGCTATATCAGCGCAATTTCATTCGTGCTCATCATACATAATTGAAAGAATGAGCCCAGATTATTATATAAACAACAACAATGAAAAGGATAATTGTGTCCGGAGTTGCAGCAGCATCTTTGCTCTGCTCATGTGCCGGCAATGTGGAGACTCCAACCCAGGAGCTCGTTTATAAAGGGGATACTGTGACTGTATCCGTAGAATCATCAATTTTATCAAAGCTTGAAATAGAGACTCTCTCTGTGGAGCCATTCTCGGACGAATTCCGGACAGTGGGAACTGCTCAGGCTGAAAACGGCCATTATGCTGAGGTTGGCGTTCCATTCGATGGACGTATAGCTAGATCTTTTGTCCGCCTTGGCTTAAAGGTAAGCGCAGGTCAGGCTCTTTTCGAGTTCTCGTCTCCAGAGTTCCTTGAGGCAAGTAAGGAGTATTTCCAGAGCCAGAAGAACTATGAGAAGGCTAAGGCTGATTACGATAGAAAGAAGGAACTTCTTTCACATGGCATCAGTTCTCAAAGGGATCTTGAAGAGGCCTTAACTGAAGCTGAGAACGCTAGACATGATATGGAATACGCTGAGTCAACTCTTAGAGTATATGGCGCAGATCCCAAGAGCATTCAGATGGGACAGTCTATGAGAATAGTCGCTCCTATTTCT
>JAKSJT010000170.1 GCA_024402125.1 Bacteroidales bacterium | reverse complement strand
ATTTGGAAAGTCATTGCTCATGTCCACCATCCAGGTATTCTTTGAAGGAAAGAAGCAGTATTTTGATGGCACAGTCGGAGATCCTCTGTATATCGCAACGGACGACAGTGTAGATTGGAACTGGGAATCTTACCCTATTATGCATCTTGATCTGAATACGGACAAGTACACAACAATGGAGTCTTTGGAAAATCGCATTAACGTTTTTCTTCACGCACAAGAAGGATTATACGGATCGTGCCCTTCCGAGGTTTCCTTTGGACAACGCTTTGAGGGTGTCCTTGACCGTGCCTACAAGCAAACAGGTAAGCGGGTTGTCATTCTTATTGACGAATATGACAAACCATTGCTCCAGGCTATTGGCAACAAGGAACTGCAAGACGAATTTCGAGCCACACTGAAAGCTTTCTATGGTGCTCTCAAGTCAAAAGATGGCTGCATTAAGTTCGCTCTCCTTACAGGTGTCACCAAATTCGGCAAGGTCAGTGTCTTCAGCGATATGAATAATCTTGAGGACATTTCGATGGACAAACGCTTCTATAGCATTTGTGGCATTACAGAGAAGGAGTTGAACACTCAACTACGTCCTGCTATAGAAGGACTTGCTCAAGATTGTAACCTTACATACGAACAATGCACAGAAAAATTGCGCAACATGTACGACGGTTACCATTTCCTTGAGAATGCGGAAGGTATGTATAATCCGTATAGTGTATTAAACACTCTTAAAAGAAAGACCTTCGGCAGCTATTGGTTCGAGACTGGCACTCCTACATATCTTGCCACTTTGCTTGTCCTTCATGATTACAATCTTGAAGACATGGCACATACGAAAGTAGATGTTGATATACTAAATAGTGTGGATTCAGAATCAACAAATCCTATTCCAGTCATCTATCAGAGCGGATATTTGACTATCAAGGACTATGATGAAGAGTTCAAGCAATATAAGTTGGGATTCCCTAACAAGGAAGTTGAAGAAGGTTTCATCAAGTTCCTCATTCCATACTATCTTACTCACAAGAATGCTTCTACTGCTTTCGATATAAGTCAGTATGTACAAGACTTACGTCAAGGTAAGACAGAGCAGTTTATCCTGCGTTTACGTTCGCTTTTTGCTGATACACCATACGAATTGATCAAAGATCTGGAGAACCACTATCAGAATCAGGTATGGTTGCTTCACAAACTCCTTGGCATGTATGTACAGGCTGAATATCATACCAGCTTTGGTCGCATAGACATGGTACTCCAGACTCCTAAGTACTGCTATGTCATAGAGTTCAAGTTTGATGGTTCTGCTCAGGATGCCTTGGATCAGATTTCAAGAAAGGACTATGTGTTGCCGTTCGTACTTACCGGTCAGCAGATTATCCGTATCGGTATGAACATCTCTCGTGAAACACGCAATATTGAGGATCACTGCATAGATTAAGTAATTTGCAAATTACAGACTAAGTAACTCGCAATAATTTATAAACCCGATTTTTGCAAAAAAAACTGCAAAATTCGGGTTTATTTTTTGTCTTTTGCCTAAAATAGGATATCTAAACTGCCATAATTTCCCAATTTCGAGGTTTAGAACTGCCATAAATTGCTGTATTTTGGAGTTTCAACTGCCTTAAACTGCAAATTTCAAGACTCTAAACTGCCAGTATCTCTTATCGTAAATCCATTAAGTTACGATTTAGGTCTTTGTCTACGGCTGACGGGTCTGTCAAGAATTACAATTCCATCCATATTTTTCTTGTTTTGCTATATTTTAATGCAGTATTAAAACTGTGCAAAAATAACACAAACAATCTAAATATCAGCAAGTAAGTAAGACGATAAAAAGAACGCAACTCATCGGAGTTTTCAAACGAAGGCCTTGGCAATATGATAAAATTGATGAATGCCTTGTGATGCTTCGAGGACTATAAAACGAAAGGAATGATATCAGTTTGTTTCTGACATCATTCCTTCTTGATTATTGATGTTTCACTGAATTTCTTTTTAGCAATCTACCAGCCAGTCATATGCTGGTACGATGTTTATTTCATGATCATTCTCTGAAACCCTCTCCTGATTGTGACGAGTAATCAATGTAAGCTTATTGCATTTTGTCGCTCTAGCACCAACTAGCAGACCGTTGATTTCGCGCTTACGGGTTGCAGGAGAAGAGATGTCATAACTAACCTGAATTACTTCGATAACGGTATTTCCTTCGCATACAACAAAATCTACCTCTCCTGATTGCTCCTTCAGGAAGAAGACACTCTGGTTTAGTGGTTTTGTGCGTCGTAGAAGCTCTATGTATACAATACTTTCCAGGCGATATCCAAGATTGTCTCCGACAAAAGCGTCTTTTCTATTATTCATCAGTGCTACATCTATAGGATAAGCTTTCCTGCTTCCAACTCTTACTCGACTTTTTGTTGACCATTTTTTGCATGTAGAGATCAAATAGGCCTTTTCTGCAAAATCAACGTAGTTTTCAGCAGTATGGTGAGACCTTATATTGAATAGTTTTGCCAGCTCTTCGTAAGATATTTCTGTTGGCACGATGTTCAATATATGGTTTATCATTGATTCCAACGTAGCCTTGTACCTGATCTTGTTTCTTTTTACGATATCATTGTTTATTATCTTGCTGACGAGTGAATCAACATATTTGCCGACATTCTTCTCAGTTAGCAGTTCTGGAAATCCACCCTTCTTCAGATACTCATCAAACAGAGCTAACCTTGCAGCTTTGTTCGATGTAGTCTTTGATGATACATCAACTTGATGATATTCGCAATACTCCTTGAATGAGAATGGATAAAGAGGGATCTCCATGCTTCTTCCATTCAGATATGTTGCCAGTTCACCGCTGAGAAGTTTTGCATTACTACCTGTGATTATGATATGCATGCCTCTTCTCAGCAGTCTGTTTACAAACAAATGCCAACCCTCTACGTCCTGTGGCTCATCCAAAAACAGATACTTGAAATCACCATATGTCTTGTTGAGTACAAGCAGGACATTGTTCAGATCATCAGAGGTAATGTTCTGAAAACGCTCATCATCGAAGTTCACATAGGCAAATTTGATGTCAGCTTTGGTCAATGCATTATAGCAAAGCACAGACTTTCCACTACGGCGAACGCCAATAGCAACTTGAGCCATCTTGCTATCGAAATTAACCTCTTTCTCTTCGCGTCTGGTACAGAAATTCTGATCAGCTAACGCTTTCAATTCTTCCAATTGTTCTTCAACAATGGTCTCTATAGTGCTTATGTCTATCATAACTGCTTGATTTTTGGTGCAAAGATACAAATAAAAAAGCAATTAACTGCCATAATTCTTAAATTTTCGGCATCCAAACTGCCATAATTTATAAAAAATCGCAATCTAAACTGCCATAATTTATAAAAATCAGCCTTTCAAACTGCCATAATTTATAGAACTGATACCCAAATTTCCATAGACTCAGTAGTCAAATCTTTGATAAATCCTTGAGAATACCTTGATAATTGTTTGAGAATATCTTGTTGGCCGATGCCTCTCAAGGTGTTCTCAAAAACTCTATGCCTACTTTTGCCGTGCGAATAAAAGTAGCACATTATGCAAGACAATGAAAAGAATACACCACAAGAGCAGTCCTGGCATCCACCCTTGAGCTTGGAGCCACCTGCCAAACCGTCCCATCCTCCCGAGCTGCGATTTCAGGAGGAGTCCAGGCACAATGCAGTACGCTCTCTTATCAACAGCCTCAGGTATTCGAAGCTTCAGATATATGACCCCATCATGCGTGAGGTGCTGACAGATGCCATGATTCACATGGAAGAGCGTATCACTACACTGGAGGAAAGGATGTGCTTCTTCGAGAGTTCAGGGGCAATCCTTCAGAAGCCACATATGAATGCAGAAGAAGTTGCGAAATACCTCGGCTACACACGATGCTCCATCTATAACATGACTCGCAGAAAGCAGATCCCATTCCATAAGACAGGCAGGCACATCTTCTTCGACAAGAAGGAGATTGACGAGTGGATCAGGCAGGAGAAACCCACCAGATGGGATGAGCTCGGAGTAAAGCCCGAATCCGTTCCTTTGGATTTCAATGAGACGATGGATCTGATGAATGTGAGGGCATCGCAGAACAAATCAGATAACAACAGCAATACTTAATATGATAACAAAAGAACAGATTGAAAAGATCAGATCCGTGCCCATCACGGAACTGCTGAAGAAACAGGGCTATAGTCCCGTAGAAGGCAAGCATGGTAGAGGCGTATGGTACAAGGCACCATGGCGTGACGAGTCAGAACCCTCTCTCAAGGTATGTCCTGAACTCAACGTATGGTTTGACTACGGAGCCCATGTAGGAGGTGACTGCATCTCCCTGGTTCAGTACCATCACAACAAAGGATTCCCACAGGCATGTGAGCTTATCCAGAGCCTCATGGACGGCATGGTCTTCGACAGCACACCCATAGAACTTCCTAAGTACACCAGAGCCAAGCAAGAGACCGTCTCCTATTCCTATCTCAAGGAAGAAGCCATACATTCAGCATCCATCCTCCGCTATCTCGAAAGCCGACGCATCAGCAGGAAGATTGCAGACAGATACTGTGTTGAACTTCATTACGGCAAGACACATAGCGAGCATTACTATTCCCTTGCCTTCAAGACCGGTGAAGAGAGCTATGAGCTGCGCAACAGCAACTTCAAGGGCTGTATCGGTCCCAAGTGCATCGCCATCATCGACAACGAGTATTCACGGAGCGACGAACAGCCTAAGGCCTGCATTGTCTTTGAAGGCTTCTTCAATATGCTTACCTATGTACAGCTCCTGCAACAGCGTTCTCCGATGTGTGTCACGGAATATCCGTGTGACATGATCGTACTGAACTCTGCAGGCTTTGTTCCCCAGGCACAGCCTATATTCGACCAGTATGACAGGATACACTGCTATCTCGACAATGACAAGACCGGTCATGAGAAGACACATGAGATCCTCGACCGTAATTCAGGCAGAGCCGTTGACGAGTCATACAGGTACAGATGCTACAACGACCTTAACGACTACCTCTGCGGAGTGATGCAGGAACCACTTGACGATCCTCCTCCGGATATATGAATATAGCATTACCTTCTGATAATATATTACAATAACAGGAAATATACCTCCTGACACGCTCTTTGACATAGTTACTTTCTTTCTGAACAATCTCTTCTGCTTCCTACCCTCAGATAGCATGAGTGAGCAGGAGATAATCGTGTATTAAACAACTCTAACAGACTGACTGATTGATGGATGAAGCCTACCGAAGCTTGTCGGAACGTGCCTATCTTTGCACTCGCTTTAACGTAACAACGAAAAAGAATGAGTGCATTTGTAATCTACGCTATCATCCTCACACTCGTATACATCGTCTACTACAGTGCCATGGTCACCCGAGAGATGTATGCACGCAAGGACCAGGTATCCGACACCACGGAGACCTTCGATGTCGGTGGCATGAACGACCAGATAGAGTCGGTTGCCGTCAACGAGTCCAAGAACGGATTCTATCTCGGTGACACCGTTGCCGAGGAAGAGGATCAGGTCAATGAAGAGAATATAACCGACGTGGTTGATGAAGACCAGGTGTCTGTCCTTGGCACAGGACAGGCTTCCGATGAACCGTCCGAGGCAGAGCTGTATGCTGAATCTGCCGAAGCCATGATGGAAGACATCGAGCCTGAGTTTCCGGCACAGTATGAACCTGATGAGTTCGATCTTATCCTTCTGAACCCATCGAACACCGTACCGGTCATCATCACCACAGATACACGCGATGAGCTATAGCATAAAGATGGACATAAGGGTGAAAAGATGTTTGATGTGTGTGATTCTGGCTTCAGCTGTCAGTTCCGTTTTCGCCAAGTGCGGTAATGTGGACTACAGCTGGGGCGCAGATGCACTCTCCAAGATGCATGACTATGTAGTCACGATGATGGTCAGCCTTGTCTATCTCATCTATGCCATCTCCTCTATCGTGGCAATCATCTCAGCCTTCCAGATCTATTTCAAGATGCAGACAGGCGAAGACGGTGTGACCAAGAACATCACGACGCTCATCGGAGCCATCCTGTTCATCATCGGAGCCACCATCGTCCTTCCTGCCTTCTTCGGCTATCAGGTCAGTGGCTGATGTATTCAAGAGTGAAAAGAAGACTCCGCTGCAGAGGAGTAGTTGTGTAATCAAATAAGTATTGTGAAATGTTCAAGAAAGTAACTAATCTCGTTAAGAGCGCAGCCAAGAAACTGCGTTCTTCGCGCCGTCTCCAGATGGCCGTCGCAATGATGATCGTCGGCACTACAGCGGCATTGGCACAGAATGCGGCAGGAGACTACACTGCAGGTACTAACGCCATCTCATCTGTATCAGAGGAGATCGCCAAGTACATTCCCTATGTAGTCAAGCTCTGCTACGCCATCGCAGGTGTCGTTGCCATCGTCGGTGCTATCAGCGTCTACATCGCGATGAACAATGAGGAGCAGGATGTCAAGAATATCTTAGTCCTCCAAAATTGGTTGG
>JAKSJT010000017.1 GCA_024402125.1 Bacteroidales bacterium | reverse complement strand
AGGAGATTCTTTCAACATTCGAGGAGATCAACATCCAGCTTACTCAGATTAAGAACACCTTCGATGACGCTGTTAATGGTTCTTCTTCTAATGAGCGCAAGCTTGCTGGCACAGAATGGAGAATGGACTATGGTTTCATTGATCCAGACATGGTTGGATATTTCCTTGGTATCAGATTTACTGATGACACACATGCAATTCTTGCAGAAGGTGACCCTGAGGACGGATTCTGGGACGACTACCCTGTAGGAACAGGAACATACACTATCAACGAGGATGGAACAGTAACTATTGATCTTTTCGATGACGAAGGCGAAGAGCAGGTATTTGAAGGCTTCTTCCAGGGAGATCTCTTCTTCCTCGTAGATTACTATGATGCTTATTATGAGGATTACGGTGATGGTTGTGCATTCGTTCAGTATCTTGGCGAATAATAATCCATTTGATTATCTGATGAGGGATCGCATTTGCGGTCCCTTTATTCTTTATATCCAACTACCAAAAACACAATTGCTTGCGAAATGATTTTTTTTGTAAACTTGCATAGTGTTTGGAACTTTAGAGTTGATGCAGCTAGCCTCACTCAATTCTAATTCCTTAATAGAAGCAATTGATTACTGATTTTTAGACCATATAGAAATGAAACGCTCTCTATTATTTTTGACTTCTTGTTTGATATCACTAGTATTACCTGTGATGGTTGTTTCTTGTGACAAAAATGAAGAGCCAGAAGAAATAATTCTGGATGATATCAGATACAATGATCCGACTTGGATAGTCACAAAGTCTGATCCTTCATCTGATATGTCTTCATTGTTACCAACTGATGCTGTCGTAAAAATCACTAAGGACAACATGACCATCAATGGTGTCACATATCCGTTCAAGGCGTATGTATATGACAAAGACCCTGGTCTATACTTTGAGCTAAATAATACTATAAAGGGTGGTATAATGCCTAGTTATCATAACAAGTATAGCATTGACCAATTTGAGATGCGTTCATACAAAGATGGCTCAGCCGTCACATTGAGAGCAGAATATTTTATAAACAAAACCTTCGAATAGTCTTAAGGCCAGCCACACAAGGCTGGCTCTTTTGTTACAAGTCAATCTATTGACAAAATCCGGATTAGTATTTGTCATTAAATCACTTATATTTGCACCATGAAAATATATGGATTAGACTTAGACGAGGCTGGACGTTGCCGTCATTACCACAAGGTATGCGATGTGGTATCTTTAAAATGCGCTCAGTGCGGCAAATACTACGCTTGTTACCAATGCCATGACGAGATGGAAGATCATCCGTTCAAGGCAACTGGAAATGATGAGCAGTACCCTGTAATCTGTGGTGCTTGCCACACTCTCCTAACTAGAGAAGAATACCTGGCAGGTAAATGTGTCCACGGCAACACTGAATTTAACCCTCGATGCAAGCTTCATTATGACATCTACTTCAAGGAATAATGGTTCACATTCCCAATATTCGTAGACAAAGGACATTTACATGATAGAAAAGAGACTGATCTTAAGCCATACGCAGACTTAGACCAGTCTCTTTCCTGTATATCAGGTCAGGACTAATATCCTCTTGTTACCTTAAGAAGCTTATCAGGATAATTGGAGATGATAGAATCACAACCCAAATCAATGAGCTTCTTCATATCATTCTCATCGTCCACTGTCCAAGGAACAATCTTGATTCCCTTGGTGTGGCATTTCTGGACAAGAGCAGCATCCACATTCACAAGATTAGGACTAAGCCAGTCTGGTGTGAATGTAATAAGAGACATATATGTATCCCAGTCTGTATCCTTTGTGTTTGTCAGATAGGAGAGCTTCACACCAGGATAGTTCTCGTGAAGATAATTAAGTGCTCTAGCATCGAATGACTGGACAACAAGTCTATCTCCCAAGTTATGAGAAAGAAGACATTTCATACACTTGTCAACAAACTCCTTGTAGTCTGGCCACTGAGTTCCCTCACCATCTCCTGCCTTTGACTTTATCTCAATGTTGTATCGAGGTGCAGTCATGTTATGGTCCTTAGCATACTTCTCAGCAAAGTTTATCAGCTCATCAGCAAGAGGCTTATAGGCAGGAAGACAAGTCTTATCCGGCCATACTGTTGTCTTCTTCATACCGACATCGTATTTCTTAATGTCAGCATAATTCATCTGATAAAGGTACTCTTTTGGATCGCTCTCCTTTACTTCTGTACCATCTGGTCTTGTTGAATATCTTGTATGGAAGTATGGATCATGTGATACTACCACCTTATCATCCTTACTTACCTGAAGATCCAACTCGAGGGTATTGACACCAAGATCCAAAGCATTCTTCATCGAGAGAAGAGTGTTTTCTGGCATAAGACCAGCACCTCCTCTATGAGCCTGTACATCAACATAAGAAGTCATGTCCACATCATACTTCCACTCTTTTCCGAATGGATTCTTTATCACAACAGTTACTTTCTTAGCATACTGATTAGGTTCAGCGATAAAGTAATGAATATTCTCTCTAGGCTGCTTATATGATGGAATGTCTTTTCCGTCTGGATAAACAAGATCTAGTTCCTTCTGGAATACTGGAGACAAACCCTTTACCTGTTTCATGTCACCCTTTAGCTTTCCATCCTCATACCACTCGACTGTCCATCTTGAATCGTAGTCCCAGATATTTGCAACGACTGCATTTGGATGAAGAAGGCTCTCACCTGGCTTGTAAATCTCCACCTGATAGTCCTTGTCGTGACCTACAGACTTATAATACCACGAGAGATTACCATTGTTCTTTTCTAGTACTTTGTATCCTCCTGGAGTACCGTCATTACAATGATCTGCAATCCACCATGTACCACAAAGAGATGCGATATTCTGCTCCATAAAGTGGTCAGAATACTTGATGTTATAATTGATATGGGTATGGCCTGACAATACAGTCACATCATACTCAGAAAGGAGGTCAATTAGCTTTTCACCCTGGAAAGTATAGAACTCATCCTTGAACCATCTAAGGACAGGACAGTGAACTGCAATATAGAGCTTCGAAGTCTTTGGAATAAAGGCAACCAGATTCTCAACCCAAGCAAGGACTTCATCAGAAAAGCCTTCTACATACTTCTTTTCTGTATCGTAGATGATATCATCAAGCACTATAACATAATCATCACCGACACCAAAAGCATAGTTCTCCGGACCAAAGAACTCACGGAACTGATTGGATGTTTCATGATCACCCTTCATCTCCTTCTGGTAGTCATGATTTCCCATCACATTATAAAATGGGATTCCAGCTCTCTGGATCTCCTGCTTATACTGTGGGAAAATAGTTGTTCCCGAGTCCCAAGCAATATCTCCCAGAGTAAGACCCACTGTTGTTGTCTTGGATGACTGCTGCTTACATGTCTCTGCAAGGTCATCAAGAGGTTCTCCCTTAAACAAGTTGAAGTGCTTCTTTGTCTGAGTCTGAGGATCGGCAATCGCAACTATTGAATAGTCACCGTTATCATCACCCCATTTCTGAAGCTGAAAATTAAACTTATCAGACGATGCTGGAATATAGAACTTTGGGCTACCCTCTGACCAATCACCCACATATCCTGCAGGAGTCACGATATAGACATAGTCAGCATTATCTGAAATGGTCATCTTGAATGAACCATTTGCTTTTGTCTTGGTAAATGTTGTACCATCGGTAACAATGACACCGGATAGCTTTTCCTTTCCACACTTTACAGTGCCGCTAATCTTTTTCGCCTCAGATGCATAGCAGACAGCAAGCATCATGGCAATTGCTATAAAGAGTCTTTTCATATTAAGAACATTAAGTCAATTTAATGGTTCTAATTTACGAAATATTAGACAAAAAGAACCGACCCGAAGGTCGGTTCCATTCAAATTATTTGATTGTCTTATTAACTACAAAGTTTTGATGACAATATTGTCAAGATACCAACGGTTCTGGTCACGGTCAGGGTTGCTGACCTTTGAGTTAGAGTTAGTAGGACGAATTGTAAGAACTGTAGACGCTGTAGCACCCTTAAGAACAATCTTAGCATGCTGCCACTCAATCTTACTCTTCTCAGCCTCTGTAATCTGAGCTGACTCGATTTCGTCACTTACATTAGACTTAGAAGTCTCGAATGTACCGCCATTCTTTGCCTCTACCTGAAGAGTCATGATATCAGGGTTGAATGCTCCTGTTACCTGCCAGCACCAGTCAAATTCAACTGTCACATCCTGAGTGTCCTCAATGTTTGCAAGGGCAGGAAGAACGATACCAGCGTTGTAGCTTGTCTTGCCGAACTTGAGGTAGTTTCTCTTAAGGTAGACAGTCTTGTCATTCTTCTAAGTAATAGAAACCCATTTTTCACCATTCTTTCCTGAGTTAATGAAATCATAACCCTTTGCTGCCAATGCCTTCTGAAGTGGCTCAAGTGCGGCTGTACTATAGATATTAGGAGCTGTAGCGCTTGGATCATTATTAGCGACTGAATCACCTGCACCAGCTGCTACTGAAGCCTCTTCCATCCACTCGAAATCCTCTCTGAATACAACCTTTCCGCTTGATGAACCACCACCGTCAGCTGGAGTAATCTTGATGTTATCAAGGAACCAGCGGTTACACTTAGTTGTTGTAGCTGAAGCATAAGGGTCTGGGAATGCAGGATGGATCTTAAGAACTGTCTCAGCTGTAGCACCCTTAAGGATTACTGAACCATGAGTCCAGTAGAGCTTACTATCGGTTGCTGGCTGATCTGTTGCAAGTTCCTCACTGATAACATCACTTGATCCCTCGAATTCACCAACGTTAGACGCAACAACGAGTGTCATGCCGTCAAGGACAGCTGCACCAGTGATCTGGAAGCAATAGTCGAACTCGATCTTGATATCTGTTGCTGCTGGAATAGCGCTAAGAGCAGGAAGAGTAATACCTGCATTGTAGCTTGTCTTTCCGAACTTGAGGTAGTTCTTATTGATGTAAAGAACCTTAGGGTTAGCATCATTAGAAGCACGCCATGCTGTAGAACCCTGAGTTCCCCAATAATAGTCATAACCTCTAGCGTTGAAGTCCTCAACGAACTGAGGAATTGAGCTATAAACGTTAGGTGAAGTTGCTGATGCATCATTTGAACCAACTGAGTCACCTGCACCAGATGCTACTGCATATGGCTCAATCCACTCGAAGTCATCAGAGAAGTATACAACAGTTGCAACACCCTTATCCTTAAGAGTAGCAGCAAGGAATCCTGTAATGCCAGCACCAAGAGAACCATATGTATAACCTGTAAGTTCTACAATGTGTCCTTCGATATCTGCAAGACTCTGCTCTGCTGTAGGATCAACGAGCTTAACAACATACTCCTGCTCCTCAATTGTGATAACAATATTTCCTGAAGCAACCTCGCCAGATACCTTAGCATACTCAATAGCAGTAGCTGGATAAGAAGCGATAACCTCTGTAAGGTTGATTGGCTCTGGGTAAGTAGCTTCACCGGAAGAAGCCTTCTGGAATGAATCTACCTGAGCCACTGTAGGCATCTGATTTGCTGTTGTCTTATAACCCTTGATAGATACAACATCACCTACTGCAAGACCCTCTTCAAGAGCCTTAACATAGATATTAGCTGTTCCGTCTGTAACTACGCAACCAGCTGCTGTAACTGCTACAACAGTAGCTGACTCACAAACGAATGATGTACCATCAGCAAGAGCTGCGATCTGAGAAACACTACTAGGAGTAACTCCTCTATATGCGTCACCTTTCTGACGAACAACAATCACATACTCACTTGCCTTAGTGTTACCTGAGAAAATGAGTTTGTCCTCTCTAGGAGCAAGTTCTCCCTGAGCATCAGTATTATTAGAAACAAGGACTGTAACGTCTGTTACTCCTGATCCTGTAGTTGGGTCAACTGTAATCCAGTCTGGAGCAGTAACATGCCACTCAGCATCTGAATATACAGTGACAATCTGTGCCTGAGGAGAAGCTGCGTCGAAAGTCAAGATCGACTCAGCACCAAGTACCGCCTTAGCGATATTGTCCTCAGTTTCTGTGCAGGCTGCGGTTGCAAATAGAGCCGCACCTGCAAGAATAAGAGTTGTTATTGAGTTTAAAAACTTTTTCATATTGAATTAGATTTTACCAACCTGGATTCTGTTTAAGGTTTTCTTTGTTAAGGTTGAGTTCCTTAGTAGGGATTGGGTAGAAGTAATGCTTCGACTCATCAAATGAGATAGAAATAGTCTTCATTACATCCCATACACCAGATGTAGCATATTCCTTTGTGATAGGGTCAACAAGATATGCCATATCCTGAAGCTGCTGTCCGCCTGGCTCATAGATCTGATACTTCTCAAGCTTTGAGTCAGTAACACCTACAAAGAATGTATACTTGCTGTTGTCTCCAAGATCGTAGTCACCAGGACCTGGGATATACATACCATACATAGGCTGATTGATACAGTAACCAGCTGCCCATCTCATAAGGTCGAAGTATCTTCCCATACCTTCCTGGAAGAGCTCAATTGCTCTCTCACGACGGATTTCGAGGATAACACCCTGATTAGCACCAGTTACATTTGTATAACCTGTTTCAGGTGAAAGAAGGTACTCATCTGGTTTAGCATTTGCTGCAGCCATATCAAGGTTAGGCATTCCTACACGCTTTCTGATAAGGTTAACTGACTTGTCAAGGTCTGCCTGTGTAAGAGTTCCAAGTTCTGCCTTAGCCTCAGCATAGATAAGGAGAGCCTCAGCATATCTGAACACTGGCATATCGTTGAAACAGTTATCTGTTGAGTAAGGCTTTGTCTCGTAAGCAGGAACG
Organism: Bacteroidales bacterium; assembly: GCA_024402125.1. GTDB lineage: Bacteria > Bacteroidota > Bacteroidia > Bacteroidales > UBA932 > Cryptobacteroides. Next base: position 12,641 of record JAKSJT010000017.1, on the reverse strand, counting down.
TACTTGATGCTCTGGTAACCAGTCTGACAGTACTTGAACTCAGGTCCGCAGTTTGCTGTTCCCCATGAGTAACCAGGAGTACGGATTGTCTGAGCAAGACGTGGGTCACGGTCCTTTACCTCATCAGCGAATGTCATAACATTCCAACCTGCCTTGTCTGTAAATCTAGAACCGTCCTTCATAAGATACATGTCAACCATCTTCTTTGTCATACCAAGACGGCTTGCTGTCTGGTTTGTGAGAAGACGACCGCAGTCATGCTTGATCTTAAGAGCCTGGTCATAGTTCACAGCAAGGATGATCTCGTCAACATTAGCGTCATTCTGATTGAAGAGAGTCAAGTAATCCTGTGCAGGCTTACCTGTTGAGTAAAGCTTATACTTGTCGCTTGAAATAAGCTGATCAGCAGCATCAGCTGCTTGCTGGAGGTACCAGTCTGCATCATGTGTTGTTCCATCTGCTGCCTTATAAGAGTCAGCGAAAGGAGCTGGTGAGCTGTGATACTTACGGAATGTTCCCTCGAAAAGACAGAACTGAGCCTTAAGGAACATAGCTGTATACTTATTTACTCTATAAGCTGTCTCTGGAGCCTTATACTTGTCAGGAAGGCCTGCGATTGCCTCATCAATATCAGCAATCATATGCTGCATGACTGTCTCACGAGTGTCACGTGGATTGTAAAGATCAGCGTCAGCTGAACCGATCTCATGGTCAATCCATGGAACGTCACCGAACTTAGCTACCTTATCAAAGTAGAAATATGCTCTCCAGAACTTGGTAAGGGCTGTGTATGTCTGGACTGCTGCCTCATCGTTGCAGTTGTCAACATTCGCAAGAAGAGTATTCATCTTACGAAGGTTTGTCCAAGTCCATCCACCACCTGTATCTGGAACTGTTCTATCGTTACCACCTCTAAGAAGGTTAGAAGGGTTACGAGAAATGAACACATCACTCTCAGTCTCGTATGGAGTCTTAGGGAGTAGATTGTTGTAGAATGTATTTGTGAAGAGCTGAAGATCTTCTGCTGTCTTGAAATATGATTCTGCCGAGAGCTGTGACTCTGGTGTCAAATCAATTAAGCTATCACAAGATGTAAGTGCGAGAGCTGCAGCTGCGATTAAAATTATACTTTTTCTCATAGCTATACTCTTTTAGAAGGTGATATCAATACCAAACATGAATGTCTTCTGCCAAGGATATGAACCATTGTTCAAATCGTCTGTTGCACTAGTACGGTCGAATGCACTTTCTGGATCAATGTGATTTGTGATCTTAGTAATTGGAGACCAGTAAGCGATATTCTCTCCTGAGAAGTAAATTCTTGTCTTTGAAATTCCAATCTTAGAAGTAATCTTCTCAGGAATCTCATAACCAAATGTAATGTTCTTGAGACGTGTATATCGGATATTCTGGATATAACGATCATTTACACGACCAAGCTCACCACCTCCGTTTGAAGCCACGTTAGAACGAGGTCTTGGGAAGTATGCATCAGGGTTGTCCTCTGACCAGCAGTTGTCAAGGAAGTTCTTGGCAAGGAATGTAGGATAACCAAGGCTATAAGGTCCCCAGAAGTCGAAGTTATAACGAGCAGGATACCAGTAGTGGTTTCCAGTTCCTTCGAAGAAGATGCTGAAGTCGAAACCAAGATACTGGAAGCCAGCTGTCAAACCATAGTGAAGTCTAGGAAGACTGTTACCAAGGTTGATCTGGTCACCATGATTAGCAAGAGTATTGTCACCGATACCAATCACATTGTCACCATCGAGGTCTACATACTTAAGGTCACCGGCCTTCCAACCACCATTGAGGTTAGCGTTGAAGTATGACTGATCAATTCTAGAAGTATACTCAAGAGCTTCTTCTGTTGTCTTGAAAAGACCATCTGTCTTGAATCCCCAGATATCACCTACTCTCATTCCCTCATAGTAGTTAGAGAGGAGCTTCTCATCATTAGCGAACTTTGTGATCACTGTATTGTAGAAGCTGACAGTTGGCTTGAGGCTATATGAGAAAGACTTTCCGAAGAGCTTGAATGAGTCTCTCCAGCTAAGTGAAAGCTCAAATCCCTTTGTACTAAGGTCAGCTGCGTTCATCTGTGGCTCTGATGCACCATAAACACTTGGAAGGTCCATACCCTTTGTAAGCATTCCGATAGTGTTACGGATATAAGCCTCACCTGTGAACTCGAGCTTGTTACCAAGCATAGCAAGGTCAATACCGAGGTTAGCCTGCTGAGTTGTCTCCCATGTCATATCTGATGCAACAGGATCGTCAAGGTTTGTATAACGAGCCATTACGTTGTCACCGAAGTTATATGCTGCAAATGTCTTGAAGTTTACAAGACGCATATATGTGTAGTTAGAAGAAACCTTCTGGTTACCAAGTGTACCGTAAGAAGCACGGAGCTTGAGGTTGTTGACAGTCTTCTTAAGAGGAGCGAAGAATGGTTCCTCGCTGATACGCCAACCTGCAGAGAATGATGGGAAGAAGCCCCACTTATGTCCTACTGCGAAGCGTGATGAACCGTCGTAACGAGCAGATGCCTCCAACAGGTATCTTCCCTTGAAGTCATAGTTGATACGGCCAAAGAAACCAAGGTTTCTCCAAGCTGTCTGACCACCACCTACTTCAGGAGAACGGTTTGTTGTAGAGATAAGGTTAAGGTCTGAAAGTTCCTTTGTGATAAGGTCATAACCCTTAGCGCTGACGGTCTTACGATGGAATGCGTCGTAGTTTGCACCAGCCATAACTGTAAGGTGGTGAGCATCAGCGAATGTATCCTCATATGTACCGAATACGTTAGCAGAATTGTTAACGTTCTCCACGATCTTCTCTGTCATGTAGTTATCGAATGCACCAGCATTGTTGTAGTCAACAACCACACCTGGAACCTGTGAGTATTCGATAGTATTTCTTCTGTTGGTATCGTGGTTTGTATAAGCTCTATGAGTATAGTTAGCCTTGATAGTGAACTGCTTTATAGGCTGAATTGTGAGCTCTGTTGTGTTTGTGAGGTCACTTCTCTTTTCAAGGTTAAGGTTGCTGCTAGCATATCCCCAGTGACGACCGTTAGCTACACGGTAACCAAGAGCGTCAACGAAGTATACCCATGTTCCATCAGGGTTCTGAAGAGGGAAACAAGCTGGAGCATGACGGTTTGAGTATGCGAATGAATCCTGAATATCGCTAAGACCTGGATAATCATAAGTAGACTCGTAGTAGTTAGTGTTGTTGCTGATTCTAGCGTACTTGTTAATACGAGCGTCAATCTTAGCACGGATGTTATACTTCTGGAATACATCAGGACGAGCCTTTACCATACCAGTCTGCTTGTCATACTGACCTGAGAGATAGTAACGAACTGCATCGTTTCCACCACTTACACTGATGCTCTGAGTCTGTACAGGATTGTAGTCATTGTACATCTCATGCCACCAGTCAGTATTTGCATAGTACTTGTACTTTCCGTTCTGGATAACTGTCCAAGGGCGATCTGGATTCTCAGTCTTGTCGTTTACACGAGCAAGAAGCTGCATCATATCCTCGTTTGTATAGTTAACATAGTTTGAGCCCTTTGATTCATACCAGAACTTATTGAGAGTGTAAACACTCCAGTAACCGGTAGTCTCCCAATCTGTTGAAGTAGTAGGAGTCTCAAATCCCCAACGTCCGCTATATCTAACTGTTGCTTTACCCTTATCTGAGCTACCTTCCTTTGTTGTGATGAGGATCACACCAAATGCTGCACGAGCACCATAAACTGCTGCAGATGAAGCATCCTTGATAACCGAGATAGAAGCAACGTCATTAGGATTGATACGGTTAAGGTCACCTTCTACACCATCGATAAGAACGAGAGGGTTACCATCGTTAATAGATGTCACACCACGAATGTTAAGTGATCCTGTTGAACCCGGATTACCACTTGATGTGGAAATGTTAAGTCCAGGAACAGAACCCTGAAGCATTGTTGTAAGGTTGTGAGCACTACGGTTCTCCAAATTCTTGCTCTCTACAGATGTAATAGCACCGGTAAGGTTCACTTTCTTCTGTGTACCATAACCGACTACAACTGTTTCCTCAAGTGTCAAGTTGTCTTCTTCCAACTCAACATTAATGTTGTTCTGAGAAGCAAGAACCTTAACTGACTTGGTCACATAACCAAGAGAGCTGAATGAGAGAGTGACTTCACGAGATGGAACGCTGAGAGAGAACTTACCGTCCACGTCAGTCATCGCACCATTGTTCGTGCCGTCAAGAATAACTGCGACACCAATAACCGGTGATTGGTTAGGGTCGACTACTGTACCTGTTACAGTTCTATTCTGCGCTGAAATGGATGTAAATCCAGTAACAAGCAGAAGAGCTGCAACTGTCAGAAGCTTAGCCACTTTCTTGAGCATGGTTTGTGTTAGTTAAAGAAATTAATAGATTGATTATTTGTTGTATTCTGCTAATGAGAAGGCTCTTGGCCTTGTCATTGTTTCTTTGTATACTCTTCCGAATCTGTCTGTCACCTTGATTTCAAGAGTCGAAGTAGCGGATGAAGCCTGAACTCTGAACATGTTAGGTGTTGTCTGAGTTGTAAAGGATGATGTTGAATGTCCCTTACCCTCATAAGCGAGGAAATGGAGAGGATCCTTAAGGGTCATCTGAGTTGTTGCAAGAGCCTTTCCGTTCTCTGTAACCTCAATCTTCCACATAGGATCATAATCCCAAACCTCTATATATACGTAGTTATCTGTACTCTGTTTGTTCCAAGGAGCGGAAATTGATGAAATCAATGTTGAAGGGAAACCTGTTCCATCTACAAAAGCCTTGTTTCCATCATATGTTCTGAACTGAACGCTCTTGTCTTTTGCAGTAGACTTGTAGTACCATTTGATGTCAGTACCGTTAACTTCAAACACACGGTATCCACCGTTTGATCCATCTCTAGCAAGGTAGAGACCTGAAGTGTCGTTTCCTGTCCACCACCATGTTGCACAGACTGAACCGCTATTAAGCTCCATGTGATTGCCAGTTGACATCTTGTCAACATTGTACATCTCATGGGTATGACCTGTGATAAAGTATGCCTTGTATCCAGACAAAACATCAAGCAGACTGCTAAGGTTAGATAGTGAAGAGCTGCCTCTTGCCGAATACATTGGAGCATGGGAGATAAGAACAACTGGTGTTGACTTGCTTACATAAGTAAGATCCTTTGCCAACCACTGTATCTGATCTGAGATAACCTTGGTGTTATATGATCTAGTTGCCTCCTGAAGAAGACTTCTCAACTCCGTCATTTGTACACTCGATATCATCGAGGACAACATAATGAACCTGTCCGATGTTGTATGAATAGAAGTTAGGTCCCAATGCTTTTCGATAAGCGATCTCACAATTGTAGTCTCCAATTGGATAGCCTGTAATCTTTGAACCCATCTCATGGTCATGGTTACCGATACAATGATAAAGGGTAAGATTATTATTTGGGAAGGACTTATTGATTTCTGCGACATACTCTGTTGGAGACATCTTCTGAGAATACCAATATAGATCCCATGTCATATCACCAAGACTCTGAGCATAGACCTTCTTTCCTGAATTTTCCTTCAAATATGCATTTACCTCATCTGTGAAAACATGGAACTGCTGAATATCCTTGTTTCTGTTAGCGAGATGCATATCACCGAAGAACAGCATAGTGTGGTTATCCTGACCAGATACCTTTTCCAGAACAAAGTCAGCTCTGTCGGTTGTTGCATTGTTACCATCGATTGCCTTATAGAACTGAGGAAGCACTCCGATGTTTTCTGCCTGATATCCGCTTGGGATTGTCATATAGACGATAGCGTATTTTTCAGCTGACTTAAGATAGTAGACACCATTGGCATCAGTCTTTGTGAATTCAGATCCGTCAGAGATGATAACATCCTTCACTCCCTCTTCTCCACAAGTGACAATACCATACACATTGTATCCATCCTTTGGCTCAACCTTGATAACCTTCTTGACAGTGAGATCAATCTTTCCAATATTCTTTGTGGTTGTTCCTCTACGGATACCAAATGTATAAGAACCTGAGACGACCTGCTCGGTTATTGTAAAGGTGAAGAAATTCGCTTCTGCGAGTTTGATAGGGCACACAAATTCATTTGTAGAACTCTTAAGTACTACCTGATCAGTGCTTTTGGGTCCTTTTTTGTTAAGGACATTGAAAGTCACATCTTGCCCACCATAGACTTCAAGAGGTGTGGCTATATCTATCAGCAATGTGAAATCTTCCTTCTCTGGTTCTTCCGGTCCCTTACCGTCATCTCCACAAGAAGACACCGCAATAGACAACAAAAATATGCTAGCCGCAGCAAGCATACAACTAAAGAAACGTTTCATGAACTATAGTAATTACTATGCTTTATTTATTTAGCGCTAAAAAGTAGAACAAATATACTTCATTCTTGAATAATCCGAAACGCTTTGAATAGTTTTTTCACTAAATATTCATAACATTTTTAAACGATTTAAATACAAGATGGTCAATTAGAAACATTTTTTAACTGATAGACCTCTGTTTCTGCGATAATAACACTCACTTTCCCAAACATTTAGGCAAATCTCACCATCAAACTATTTTATGAATGAATGAAGAGACAACCTTAAAAATATTATATTTGTATGTTATTAGTATTATATAATCTTATAAGAAGAAAATGAAAGTTGCTATTGTTGGCGCCAGTGGTGCCGTAGGACAGGAATTCCTTAGAGTTCTTGACGAAAGAAACTTCCCTATTGATGAGTTAGTTCTATTTGGAAGCCAGCGCAGTGCTGGAAGAAAATACACATTCCGTGGAAAAGAAATCGAAGTCAAGCTTCTTCAGCACAATGATGACTTCAAGGGTGTAGATGTCGCTTTCACTAGTGCAGGTGGTGGAACAAGCAAGGAATTTGCTGAAACAATCACAAAGCATGGTGCAATCATGATTGACAATTCAAGTGCATTCAGAATGGACGAGGATGTTCCTCTAGTTGTTCCTGAGTGCAATGCAGAAGATGCCCTTGCTCGCCCTCGCAATATTATCGCTAACCCTAACTGTACTACAATCATGATGGTTGTCGCTCTTCAGGCTTTGGAGAACATCAGCCACATAAAGAAGGTTCATGTCAGCAGCTATCAGGCTGCAAGTGGCGCAGGTGCTGCTGCTATGGCAGAGCCCTACGAGCAGTACCGTCAGGTACTTGCAGGCGAAAAGCCAACAGTTGACAAGTTCGCATATCAGCTCGCATTCAACGTCATCCCTCAGATTGATGTATTCACAGAGAACGGATACACAAAGGAGGAGATGAAGATGTACAACGAGACAAAGAAGATCATGCATACAGACTGTGCAGTGAGTGCAATGTGTGTACGCGTTCCTTCTCTTCGTTGCCACAGCGAGTCTGTATGGGCAGAGACAGAAGAGCCAGTTAGCGTTGAACAGTTCCAGGAGGCAATCCGTAACGGTAAAGGTCTTCAGCTTGAGGACAACCCTGCAGAGAAGGTTTACCCTATGCCACTGTTCCATGAGAACTGTGACGATGTTTTCGTAGGTCGTGTTCGCAAGGATCTTGCTAACCCTAACGGAATCACATTCTGGCTTGTAAGTGATCAGATTAAGAAGGGTGCTGCTCTCAACGCTGTTCAGATTGCTGAATACCTCATCGAGAAGGGCGACCTTCCATTAAAGAAATAACTATTTACCCTAACCAGACATGTTTGACAAAAGCGTTTATTCTCAGAGACGAAAGACTCTTGTTGCTAAAATGGCTCAAACGGCTCCAGAAGGATCCCGTGGTATAGCTCTATTTGTTGGAAATGCAGAATCTCCTGCCCAGTACTTTGACAACGGATATAAATTCAGACAGGATTCTACATGGATTTATTTCTTTGGCATTGATGAGCCTAGATTCGCTGCCATCATTGACCTTGATACAGCTAAAGAAACTATCTATGCTGACGATGTTGAAATTGACGACATCATCTGGATGGGCCCTCAGCCTAGTGTCAAGAGCCAGGCTGCAAGTGTTGGTGTAGAGAATTCTGCACCTTATAGTGCATTGGACGCTGATGTCAAAAAGGCAATCGAAGCTGGAAGAAAGGTTCACTTCGTTTCTGCATCCAGATATTACAATGCTATAAAGCTCGGTGACCTTTTAGGTATACATCCAAGCCAGACATTCAGACAGGGAAAGAACTGCTGCCCTGCAGCTTCAGCGGAACTTTCTCGTGCCATTATTTCAATGCGTCTTGTAAAGGATGCTAGTGAGATCGCATCCATCGAGCATGCTTGTGACCTTGGTCAGCAGATGCATACTATCGCTCGCAAGGGTATCCAGGTGGGCGTTATCGAGCAGCAGATCTGCGGAGACATGGAAGGTCTTGCCCAGGGCAAAGGATGGGGTCTTTCGTTCCCTACAATTCTTACCCAGCATGGAGAGATTTTCCACTGCCACTCTCATGAGGCACTTATCGCTCCTGGCAAGCTTCTCGTAATTGACGCGGGTGTAGAGGCTAACGACCACTATGCTTCTGATTTTACAAGAACATACCCAACAGGAGGAAAGTTCACAACTCAGCAAAGAGACATCTATCAGACTGTCTGTGAGTGTAACGAACTTGCCTTCCAGATGGTAGCTCCTGGTGTCAGATATGTAGACGTTCACAAGGCTGTGTCAAAGCACATGCTTTCAAACCTTTCTCAGCTTGGTCTTGTTCATGGTGATGTTGACGCTATGGTAGCAGAAGGAATCGCTGGTCTGTTCATGCCTCATGGACTTGGACACAACATGGGTCTTGACGTTCATGACATGGAAGACTATGGCGAGAACCTTGTTGGCTATGACGATGACCAGACAAGATCATCTCAGCTTGGACTTGGTAGCCTTCGAATGGCTCGTACTCTTGTTCCTGGCAATGTTATCACTGATGAACCAGGTATTTATTTCATCCCCGCTCTTATTGAGAGCTGGAAGAAAGATGGTATCGGAGCACAGTTCATCAACTTCGAAAAGCTCAAGGAATATTATGAGTTCGGTGGAATCAGACTTGAAGATGACGTTCTCGTAACAGAGAATGGAGCTACAAGACTTGGTCCTAACCGCCTTCCTATCACCCCTGACGATGTCGAGGCTGCTATGGCAGCTGATGCTGAAAACAGAAAGTAGTCTAGACTACTCTATATAACAGATAAAGGAGTCCGCCCGGACTCCTTTATTGTTTTATGGCTTTGTCGAATTATCTTCTTCTCCGAACTAGCAGTTCATAGCACCACAGCAGTGGATAACCTGACCACTAACATAAGAAGAAAGATCACTACCAAGGAAGAGAGCAACCTTTGCAACCTCCTCTGGTGTACCACCACGACGAAGAGGAATCTGCTTCTCCCACTCCTTACGAACATCCTCTGGAAGCTTAGCTGTCATATCAGTAATGATGAATCCTGGAGCGATACAGTTAGCACGAATTCCACGAGAACCCATCTCCTTAGCGATTGACTTAGCAAGACCAATCATACCAGCCTTTGATGCTGAGTAGTTGCACTGTCCAGCATTACCTGAAACACCTACAACAGAAGCCATGTTAATGATGCTTCCACTTCTCTGACGAGCCATGATTGGGGTGATTGCATGGATGAAGTTGAAAGCAGACTTAAGGTTTACTGTAAGAACAGCATCCCACTGAGCCTCTGTCATTCTGAGCATAAGACCATCCTTTGTGATACCTGCGTTGTTGACAAGGATATCAATCTTGCCGAAATCAGCATGAATCTGCTCAACAACTGCATGTGTCTCTTCAAAATTAGCTGCATTGGAAGCATATGCCTTTACCTTGTGACCGAAAGCCTCAAGTTCCTTGATTGTTTCCTCTGCTGCTTCGTTAATTACGAGGTCTGTGAAAGCTACATCAGCACCTTCTGAAGCAAACTTAAGTGCGATTGCTTTTCCAATTCCTCTGGCTGCACCTGTTACAAGAGCAACCTTACCGTCTAAAAGTCCCATAATTATTCTGTTTTATATAAAGCCTATATTATGTCCCACAAAAATAATCTTAATAACTGCTTTAACCAAATTTTCGGCTCCAAAGTTGACTCTGGAGAGCCTATACAGCACATTGGACGCACTCTATAATTACATTTCGAGACCTGCTGGATTCAGATATTCACACTTGAGAGAAGGCGTATCTTTCATTGCGAACAAATGCATGAGCATGTCGTAATGACTGCCTCCATGAGTAAGAAGACACTCCCACCACCATCTGTCAAACTCGAGGACTTCGTCCTTTTCATGAGATCTGAACATGACTGATGTATCCTGAAATCCTCCTGGAAGAATTCCTTTTCCTATTAGAAAAGACATCGCCTTATACACCACCTTGAATGGCTCCAGTCCTTGTTTATATACCTTCCAGGCATAAGTATATACTGAACGTATCGACTTATGCTTTAGACCGGCATACATCACTTCCCTACTTTGAAGTTCCTTGCAGTGCTCATAAATGCTATCACCTGTAATCTTAACCCTACTGTCAATCCATAGGCTGTACTCATAGTCAAGGACTGACTGTGGATTAAGTTTAGGAAGAACCGCATTAAGACGAGCATCTCCCCACGAGATAGGAAGCTCCTCAATATGCCAAACACCATGGAAATCAGGCAGGTCTCCTTTCTTTGTCACAAAGCAGATAAAGTCAAATCCTTTCACCTTCCAATATTCAGCGTTATATGGCTGGGCTGGCATAGGATCCCCTTCGTTGATATATGTATAGATAGCAATTGTTCTCATACCGATAAAGGTAACAAAAATATGTAATATACCCTTTCCTGTGCTTTTCGTAATGCATGCAAAAATGCTAACTTTGCAGTCTTAATACACATTAATGAATTATGGCAAGTGAAATTAGAGACCTCGGACTCTGGGAGTCTGGAGAAATGAAGATAGAATGGGTTAGAAAACATATGCCTCTTTTGGCTGGTCTTGAAAAGGAGTTCAAGCAGACAAAGCCATTTGCAGGAAAAAAGATTGCACTCTCTGTGCACCTTGAGGCAAAGACCGCTCACCTTTGTGAAATCTTGGCAGAAGGTGGTGCTGAGATGTACATCACAGGTAGCAACCCTCTCTCGACTCAGGATGATGTCGCAGCTGCTCTAGTTCACGAAGGTCTTAATGTATTTGCTGTTCATGGAGCAACAGAGGAAGAATACGAAAGAGGTATCCGTAAGGTTATTGAGGTGGGTCCAGATGTCATCATCGATGATGGTGGAGACCTCGTACACATGATCAACACAGAGTACAGACACCTTATCCCTGGTGTCATTGGTGGCTGCGAGGAAACAACAACTGGTATCCTTCGTCTTCAGGCTCTTGATAAGGCACATGAGCTCATGTTCCCTATGATGCTTGTGAATGATGCTGCCTGCAAGCATTTCTTTGATAACAGATACGGAACAGGTCAGTCAGTTTGGGACGGTATCAACAGAACAACAAACCTCATCGTTGCAGGTAAGAACGTCGTTGTTGCCGGATACGGTTGGTGCGGTAAGGGCGTAGCCATGAGAGCAAAGGGTCTTGGAGCCGAAGTTATCGTAACAGAAATCGACCCAATCAAGGCAATGGAAGCAGTAATGGACGGATTCAAGGTAATGAAGATGCGTCAGGCTGCAGAGATCGGAGATATCTTTGTAACTGTAACAGGTTGCGATGATGTTATCGGCAAGGAAGACTTCCTTGCAATGAAGGATGGTGCTATCTGCTGTAATGCAGGTCACTTCGATGTAGAAGTAGCAGTTGCCGCACTCAAGGAAATGGCAACAAAGACCTGGACTGCCAGAAACAATATCCAGGCATACAAGCTTGAAAACGGCAAGACTATCTACATCCTTGCTGAAGGACGCCTTGTTAACCTCGCTGCAGGTGATGGTCACCCTGCTGAAATCATGGATATGTCATTTGCCATTCAGGCTCTCAGTGCAAAATATCTTGTTGAGAACCAGGCTACAATTGCTAGAGAACCAGGCAAGATGCTCAATGTAGTTCCTGCATCAATCGACGCTGAAGTTGCAGAGCGCAAGCTCGCCGACTGGGGCATCGAAATCGACCACCTGACAGAAGAGCAGAGAAAATATCTCTACGGAGAATAACTGTTAAATTCCCCATATTATGCAGAAAAAAATCGCATTTATCACTGGTGCCACAAGTGGCATCGGTCAGGCATGTGCTAGAAAATTCGCTCAGGGCGGATACGACCTTATCATAACAGGCCGCAACCAGGATAACCTTACAGCAATCACAAACGAGCTTAAAGAGGCTGGTACTGATGTCCTTCCTCTCCTATTTGATGTCAGAGACAGAAAGGCTTGCGAAGAGGCTGTTGCATCCCTTTCAGGCAAATGGACAAATATCGATGTCCTTATCAACAATGCCGGCCTTGCCCTTGGCGTTGACAAAGAGTATGAAGGCAATCTCGACAAGTGGGAGACCATGATTGACACAAACATCAAGGGCCTTCTTACAATGACCAGACTCCTCGTCCCTGGTATGGTCGCAAGAGACAAAGGACATAGCATCAATATCGGATCCGTTGCCGGTGATGCTGCTCACGCAGGAGGAAATGCCTA
>JAKSJT010000169.1 GCA_024402125.1 Bacteroidales bacterium | reverse complement strand
AATTCGACCAAAAGATAATAGCTATCTCTTGGATAAATCATAAGAATAGTTAAGCAAAGGAACATTAATCTGCCACTACAAAATCGTTATCAAAAAGAGAATTTGACAGTCCTTTTAAAGAAAAAGACATGTCCATAGTGTACAATTCTAAGCAATAATTGCTAACTTCGAAAAGTGTGCAGTCTGTAACCGGGAATTACAGTTTTCAGACTATTTAACCACGACCAAGCTTCTTACCTGACTATGGAATCATCAGTTACCAATGACAACAATCTGATCATCGCTCTTGCGGATGATTATCTAAACGTCTATCTGACAAGACCGGAAGAGGACAGTCTTGATGTCATCAAGGCCAACGGATATGTCACTGAGGGTACTGAAGGTTCCTGGACCAATCTCAAGTTCTCCACAATACTTGACAACTATGTCAGGAACAGGGTTCATCCCGATGACAAGGAGATGATCATGTCGGAGTGCTGCGCGCAGAACATCATAAAAGTCCTTTCCGACCAGAAAGTCTTCCAGGTCAGATACAGGATCCTGGAGAATGGCCAGACTCACCACTGCGGTCTCAAATACGTCAAGATATCAGCCCCGGGAGAACCACTTAGAGCAGTTGTCGCCTTCCGGAATGTTGACCACGCGGTATTCTACGAGCAGAAGAAACTCGAGGAGCTTCGTGATGTGAAGAACATCATGGCTGCTTCCCAGATGGGCACATGGCACATAACAATCGTTGAAGGCTGTCCTCCAACCATGACTGCCGACGACAAGATGAAAGAGCTGCTCGGCATTCCATCGGGAGCAAAGCTCTCCGACGAAGAGCTCTACCAGAACTGGTATTCCAGAATTGACCCGAAAGCTGTGGAGTCAGTGAACAAGTCAGTAAGGGAGATGATGCACGGTCACAGGAGCGAGAATACCTACAGGTGGCATCATCCGATCCTCGGAGAGAGATTTGTGCGCTGTGGAGGTACTGCCATCCCTATTCCTGGAGGACATATTCTAAGCGGTTATCACTATGATGTAACCGACCAGTTCAAAAGAGAAATCCGCTCCAAGTTCATCATCGAGTCCCTCGCCCACTCCTACGAGTACATCTACTATGTCCGTGTATATAACGGGACATATATCACATACAGTGACAATGTCAACAAGGATGCATCCCAGAGGCAGCTTCCCCGAACAGGTGACGTACACAAGGCCATAGAGCATGTGATTGAGAATTCTGTCCTTCCTACATTCAGAAAGGACATGGCAGCCTTGGCTGACCTGTCAACCCTCGACGAGAGGCTCAAAAACAGGAAGGTCCTTATCAGCCAGTTCAAGGATGTCAAGGGAGTATGGCACGAGTGGTCATACATAGTTGCTGAAAGGAACGATGACGGAACCATCAAGCATCTTATCTGGGCAATCAGACAGATCGATGACGAGAAGCAGGCTGAAATCCGTCAGCAGCAGCTCCTTGAAGACAATATCGCAGCCAACAAGGCAAAGACTATGTTCCTGCAGAACATGAGCCACGAGATCCGCACTCCTCTAAACGCAATGTTCGGATTCGCGCAGCTCCTTGGTCTTCCTGACGGATCATGGACAGAAGAAGAGAAGAAGCAGTACAACGCCTATATCTTCAACAGCTACAATATGCTTGACATGCTTATCGGAGATATCATTGACATCGCCGACTCCGAGCATGGCAACTACCGAATCAACATATCTGGTGTTCCAGTAAACGAGATCTGCAGAAACGCCATGATGTCAATCGAGTACAGAGTTCCATTTGGAGTAAACCTCTACTACACATCAGATGTATCTGACGATCATATTGTAGAGTCTGACGGACGCAGAATCCAGCAGGTTCTTATCAATTACCTCACTAATGCCTGCAAGCACACCCAGCAGGGCGAAATCCATGTCCACTGCTCAACCAGCGAGAATCCAGGCAAGCTGACATTCTCTGTAACAGACACGGGTGAAGGTGTTCCTGCCGACAAGGCTGACATCATCTTCAACAGATTCACAAAGCTGAACAACTTCATCCAGGGATCAGGTCTAGGTCTTAATATCTGTCGAATGGTCGCATCAAAGCTTGGAGGCGAAGTCTACCTTGACAAGAACTACACAAATGGAGCGAGATTCGTGTTCGTAATAGACGACAAATGCTAATTCTCGGACAATTACGAAGAAACCCACACTGCTGAGGTGTGGGCTTATTTGTAATAACTTGGATCAAGCAAACAATCTCTAATATGCGAACTGCCTTTTGAACTCCTCCGGTCTGTCTGTTGCAACAACATCAACTCCGAGTTCTACTGCTCTTTTGTTAGCCTCAGTCTTGTCATCCAGTCCTAGGACAAGAGCAAGGACATCCAGTCCCCTGTCGTGACAAGTCTTCACGAAGTTCTCATCAAGCTTGTCAATCCAGTTAACGATAATATTTGGAGAATAAGCCTCCATTACTCTATCAAGGTCATTGATATCAGTAACGTATGCCTGGAGGGTCTTGATTTCTGGGAAGAGCTTTCTGAACTCGATGCAGTCACTGTCCTCTGAGAATGTGAAGCAAGTTCTTTCCAGCATGTCATACTTTCTGATAAGAGCAACAAGATCGTTGAAGTCGCCCTTGCGATAGTCTACTGTTACATTGAGGTTATTGTCCTTTGCCCTTGCAAGAAGATCCTCAAAGCGAAGAAGATGCTGTCCCTTCCAAGCGTCGCCAAACCATGCACCGGCATCAAGTCCGTCAAGGAAGTCTGATGTGTAGTCTGATGGAGATCCCTGAACTCCAGTTGTTCTTTCAAGAGTTGAGTCATGAAGAAGGTAGAATACACCGTCAGCTGAGATTGTAACATCAGTCTCCATAAAAGGGATGCCGTACTTTATGCAGCTGTCAGCCGATGCCATTGTATTCTCCGGAGCAATGCAGTTTGCTCCTCTGTGACCGCTGATAACAGGAAGCTTGACCGAAGTATCATCTGTCTGGGAGAGTTTCTTGCCATCCACAATAAGGATGATAGCAGCAACTACTGCAATGACTGCGGCTGCGATGTAAAGGAACTTTGGATTTTTCTTTGGAAGAGTCATCTGCTCTTCTGTATTTGTCGAATTAGGATTCATGGCTTAAAATAATACTAAATGCGTAATATAATACTATAGTTTTCGCTCGCAAAGGTAGCACTTTATTTGGAGAATTATGCCTTAATCAATCATCTAGAAAAGCAACAAATGAATCCAAAAATGGAGTATATTTGCAAAGAACTACCTTCTAATTATTTGCAATATGATGACATTACTTGAGGCCATTGAGGCTCGCCATTCAGTCAGACGATACAAAACCGCTTCTCTTCCAGAGGATATAGTTGCAACCCTTAAGGACAAGATAAACGAAGTCAACCAGAAGGGAGAACTTCATATCCAGCTGGTAACAGACGAGCCTAAGGGATTCAACGGAATCCTTAACTATGGCACCTTCAAGGGAATCACCAACTATTTCGTTGTGGCAGGAAAGAAGTCAGACAGTCTTGATGAAAGAGCCGGCTACTATGGAGAACAGCTTGTTCTTCTAGCTCAGCAACTTGGTCTTAACACCTGCTGGGCAGGACTCACCTACCAGAAAGTCTCTGGTACGTATTCTCTCAATGACAATGAGAAGATCGTCTGCTACATTGCCCTAGGCTACGGAGAGACTCAAGGATCAGAGAGAAAGCACAAGTCAATAAGCGACTTAAGCAACGTCAGCAACACCACTCCAGAATGGTTCCTCGAAGGAGTCAAGGCTGCAAGACTTGCCCCAACTGCTGTCAATCAGCAGAAGTTCTATATTGAGTATGTAGGACAGGATAACGGAAAGCACAAAGTCAGAGCTAAGAAACTCTTTGCCCTATCAAACTACACACAGCTTGACCTTGGCATTGTAAAGCTCCACTTCGAGATTGGAGCCGGTAAGGATAACTTCGAGTGGTGCTAGACTCTTAACCGATAAAAGTCAAAAGCGAAAGGATGGAGGTGCTTATGGAAAGCATCGGAACCATTGCGTCAAGACCACTGCCAGTCTTTTTCCACACAACAACCAGAGGCTTAACAAATAGCGGAAGAGTGATTACGTAGGTAAAGCTCCAAATTGACATATTATTTTAGGGAACTATATATCAGTTTACCCCAAAATAGTAATTAAACGCATCCTAACGGGTGCGTTTTTTCTTTTAAAAAAACTATTTATAGGAAACAAGATTTAAAGAATTGTGGGAAAATACATCAAACTATTTGAAAATCATAGTAACTATGAGGCTTATGCTTCAAGCGAGAAATACATTGAACCACATGTATCATATTGTGAAGAAGATGGTTGTGTTCAATATAACAAGAAAGGGACACGTACAATTACTATACATAATTTCGCATTTCTTCACCATTATATCGTAGATGATGTAGAGTATTCTATATCACAGGATGAAACACAGACAAGAGAAATAACAGATAGCATCGTATTATTGGATAGGGATACTATAGTACATTGGATGGCTGAAGATGATGAGACTTACATCCCAGTTCAGACACCTCCTGTAACAGTTCTTATTCCTGATGGCATAAATGAAATTGACTTGTATGATGGAGGACTTTAAAATACTTTAAGAAAGACGATAAATTTTCGGTATATTTGAGAATAAAGGAAAAAGTAATTATGAGTAAGGAATTGTATGAGCATCTAGTGCAAATGTCAGTGGAAGATATCATTGCTGAATTAGAATCGTGTCAAGATGAAAAAGAAATAATTGACGAAGATTTTGAACGCCCTTTCACGTCACATGAGACTGCATTGTATTTCCAACAAGGAGGAACTTTAACACTTGACGAACTACATGCTCTAATGAATAAAAAGTTTGAAGAAATGGCTAACGATGGCAATAATAGTAACGCCCCAAGTGATTGTTAGTTTATTACAATATCATACAGCATTATTACGCAATCCGAAGTATAAAATAACGCTCCAAAGAGCAAGAGTAAAATATCTTAGGTTCTGGAATTATGTTTCATGGCAAATCAGTGCTGACATTCAAAAGGGACATATATGTATGTACCGTGATATGGGACAAAGGTTCAATAAACATAACCAACCTAAGTTTCCTGATTTAAAGATTCTCATATACAAAGACGAGTCTCAAACAAAATGGTACGTTGCCTATGTCGAGGATTCCGAAACAGGTGATATCACAGTAACGAAGATAAAAGATGTAGCACTTGTTAAATGTGAAAAAGGAAGTAATAAGAAAGTAATTAATGAAGGCACATTGAGAGCAATTATTCGAGAGACATTATGCCGCCTGATGTGTGGATAAAAAGAACACGTGCGTTTAGGCGTTACGGGTTTCGTTTTTGTATATTTGGTGTGACGGGAACAGACTTGTTGGGGTAAACTGGTATATAGTTCCCTTATTTTATTCCATATCATCGTACAGTTTGGCAACTCCGTCCTTAATCCTGGAAACAACTCTAATTATCACGGGAGATGTCTTGCCCGTATCAACTTCCTGCTTGGAAGTTCCAGATGATGCACCATTTTCTTTCTGATGTCTCTCAGTGGCAGGAGCCGGAGTGGGAGATTCAATTTCAGGCGATTTAATTTCTAACTCTTCAATGAATTCAGAAGCAGGCTCTGGGGCATTATCATCATTTACAACCGGTTTCTCCACTACCCTTTCCTGCTCGAAGTAATCCTCAGGCACGGCACCCATCATTTGGACACCTGTTGCGATGATAGTGACATCCAGTCTGTCTCCGAACTCGGGATCCTCGTCAAACACGATACCCTTCTTATAGTTGTCAGTGATTCCAAGACACTCTCCAATCTTATGTTCAAGCAAGGACAGTTCCTCCATCTTGAGTCCCTGGTTAGAAGCACTGCAGGTAACATTGACAAGAACCTTGGTCGCTTTCTTAAGGTCATAGTTGTTAAGAAGAGGTGACTCAATTGCCTTCTGTATGGCATCATTGACCCTATTCTCACCGGATCCTGAGCCACATCCCATAAGAGCCATACCGCTATCACGCATCATTGTCTGGACATCATTGAGGTCTACATTGATATAGCCTGTCTTTTCGATGATTCCAAGGATTCCTTCGACGGCAGTTGACAATACCTCATCCGCTTTATGGAAGGCCTCCCAGATGCTGAGTCCTCCGTAACAAGAGTAAAGTCTGTTGTTGTCAATGACAATAAGACTGTCAACAGCCATACGCATTGCATCAAGACCATCAAGGGCCTTCATCCTGGCACTTTTCCCCTCTGTTGCAAATGGAAGTGTGACCACTCCAACTGTAAGGATTCCAGCTTGTTTACAGATATCTGCAACTATCGGAGCCGCACCTGTTCCTGTTCCACCTCCTAGACTCGCTGTCACAAATACCATCTTAGTGACAGAATCAATCAGAGCCTCTTCGATTCTAGTTCTATCTTCAATGGCGTATTTCTTTCCAACTTCCGGTTTGGTACCTGCTCCTAGTCCATCTCCTATTCGGATCTGATTAGGGCCAGAAACCCTCTCCAATGTCTTCGAGTCCG
>JAKSJT010000168.1 GCA_024402125.1 Bacteroidales bacterium | reverse complement strand
CATAGACGATGAATATGCTTCTCAATCAAAGACAGAACCGAACTTGGTCAGGGAGAATTCCAGCAGCGACAAATCTCCTGACAGAACGAAAAGCGATTCCCTTAGACAAGTTCTATGGGATAGAGTGGAGGCTGTCAATCAGTATCTACCGGAGACTGGTAAAACCAGATCTGGGATAGATGTGGACAATGACTCCCCCACAGTGACATTCCGATGTGCAGTCCTTAGAGGCGGTAAATTCAAAAGCGGAGACAAAATCACTCTCAGAGTATTGGAAGATGTCAATGATGTTGTTTTCACTGTCAAGAAGCATGACCTTATCGAAGGATACTGCAGCATTGAAGACAGAGTCCAGATAGTTGTTCATAGAGTTGGCGGTAAACCCGCCACTCTCTATGGATATGATCTTGACGGAATGAAAGGTCTGTGGTTCACTGACAGCAGTTCCGAGACCATAGGGTCTCTAAGTGAGAATCTGATCACCGAAGGCTCTTCCCTACTATCCTCCAGAGTTGGCAGAATAGCTCGAGGAATAACCTCTGCCGGTACCGAATCCATCCAGCGGAAAACCAGATCCTACTCTGTTGATATTCCATCCGGTCACGAGATCCTTCTGGGGCTTATCAAATAACAGCTTAAACAATAATCACATGAATAAAACAATATTTACACCTATCCGAACTGTGCTTGTTTTGGGACTGACGGCAATCAGTGCCATCCAAATGTCAGCACAAGCAACAGACACCATATTCGTGTCAGACAAGTACTCAGTTCATGTGGCATTCTCCCATGAACTACGATATGTTGATGTCTCGAATGACAGCCCTATTAGGGCGGATATCCTGGACGGATATTCAAACATCCTGAGCATAAAGTGTAGCGGGATGTTCTTATCAACCTGCAGTATGACTGTTCTTCTGTCAACAGGTGCAATTGAGACATTCATCCTTAAGTATAGGGAGGACGATATAGATCTTCTAATTGACAGAAGAGCAAGCCCTTCTATCAATGATACTCCCAACATAGATTGTATTATGGAACTGGACAAGAAGTTCACCCACATAGGCACAAAGTGTGACGGAATCCTAGTTCTATGTGATGTGATCTGACATCATAAGGGAATGGTATTCCTTCGACTTGAACTAACTAACGGAAGTAGTTCTGGTTTTCAGTTTGAGCAGGCATCCTTTGTCGTCGAGAAGAAATCCTCCACCCATAAAAGATCTGTCGAATCATCCTTCCAACCTGTCAGGATCAACTCTGTAGGAACTCTCAGTGCAGAAAAAGGCGAATCTTCAAAAATGGTCCTATGCTTTAATGAATTCCACATAAGAAGTGGAGAATGGCTGGTAGTCTATATCCACAGCAAGGATAGAGAAGACCTGAAGTTCTATATCACTGCAAAGGACTTAAGGCAGGGGCAACCCTAACTAGTGTCTGGAAAGAGACAGAAGCAGAATAATCAGAAGAGTCAGAAGCTCTGACAGCGGAATGGCAAGCCACATTCCAGGAACACCCAGAACCTTCGGAAGAAGGATAAACACAGGTATCACTATGATAAAGCCCCTAAGGAGCATAAGTAGTGATGCCTTTGCTGCTTTCTCGATACTCTGGTAGTATCCGATAAGGACCAGGTTGACTGCTATTAGGATTCCGCCAGCGGAGAAATATGGGAACCCCTTCACGCAGAGATCAAATGCAGGCATGTCTGGAGTCATGAAGATAAGCGTTATGAACCTGCTTCCAAGACCTAATACAAGCGTTGACAGTAAGCCTGCAACAACTGCTCCCTTAAGGGCAACATTTCTGGATTCGAGAAGTCGAGGAATGTTCCCGACTCCATAGGCATAGCTCATAACAGGCTGCATGGACTGAACAATAGAGTTTGCCAGCATGAAAAGGATTGGCATGCAGTAGCACGCTACTCCGTATGCTGCAACTCCATCCTCACCGAGATGGTTCATGAAGACGAAGTTTCCGACTATGATAGCACCTGATACCGCCACTTCCCCGAGCATCGCTGAGAATCCCGTCTTCATCTGATATCCAATATTACGAACTGTAAGAACTGCACTTTTAACAGAAAGTCTCAGCCTATAAAGTTTAACAACCTTGGAGTATCTGACAATATAGAGAACCACAATAAGTCCTGAGATAGTGAAGCTGAGAGCCGTCGCTCTAGCCGCCCCGGACAGTCCTAGACCAAGCGGGAAAATGAACACATAATCCAGGATAATATTAAGGATGGAAGCAACAAGTGTACAGCTCATTGAGAACTTCGGACTACCGTCCAGCCTCACCGCAAATCCTCCGACCATTCCGAGCATCTGAAGGGGAAGAGACATGGCAATCCACTTAAGATAACTACCAGCCAGTGGCACCAGAGCATCACTGCTACCAAATAGCTTACAGGTAAAATCGAGATTGGTCAGAATGAATACAGCCACCAGACTGCTGAAAGCAATACTACCAATAAAGGCCTGCGTGATATTGATACGAGCCGCCTTGACATTGCCTTTGGACAGGTGAATACTCGCAACGATAGAGGAACCGATGCCGAACATGATTCCGATGCCAGTCATGATATTGAAAATCGGTGCGGCGATATTGACGGCAGCAAGGCCAGCACTTCCTACTCCATGACCGATGAAAGCTCCATCTGCAAGATTGAGGACAACCATCGAGATCATACCAAGAAGTGTCGGGAAGAACATCTTTCTAAAGAGTCTTCCAACAGGTTCGTTCGCAAAATCAATCGAATCCCTTTCCTGTATGTCTGTCTGAATATCTGCCATCGCTAAATGACATCGGGCTCAAAGGTAGCAAAAATCTCATTCCGAACCTCAGTCGGCAATCTGACTATGCCTAACTCCAATGGCAAAAGCAGTGAAAACTAGATGTCCATCAGTTCCAGTTCTTCCGGAAGAATATCACTCACGGTTGACTGGTGGTCATGTTCACGTGTCATCTCAAGGCCATACTTTTTGAAGCGATGCAAGGCATCCTTTGCATATGGATACATACAAATCCACATCGCGACTGTGATAAACGCAACAAGAATAGCTCTTCTTCTATCCTTTGAGACAATGGTAGTGCCATCCGCCATACAATATGCAATTGCAAGGCATATCGGCACCTCTGCCAAAGGATTGGAGAACAGCGAGTAGATAAGCATCATCACAAATGGATAAAGAAGAAGACTTTTCTTTTTCCAAAGATTATATACAGCCAGGAAGCAGACCGCTATCATGAGCATGAATCCTACAATACCGGAAGTCATTCCCGCACGGAGTACTTCATTTGAGACTCTAGTAGGCATATTGGCATCCGGAATCAGACCATGAGCGATATTATATTCAATCTGAGCGTCACGGATATGCTGCATCTCGTTACCTGCACCGATACCAAACATAGGATACTCAAACATTATCTTGGCCTCCAGTGTCTGAAGATGAATCTCATCACTGATAGGCTTAGGGAAAATGACGCAGAGTGCAAGGATAGCGATGCCGGTAGCCACAGAAACAAGCACTATACCCTTCTTGTAGAATTTAATAAGCCTAAGCGCAGCGGTTTCCTTGCATATGATCATCAGCGATGCAAGAATGGCTGCAACCCATGCTGCCTGGCTTCCCGACAGAATCATAACCACAAGGAAGATGACCTTCAGGGTCACAAACAACGCTCTGAATCCACCCTTTGCATGATACCTTCTCAGAATAGCTGATGACAGCACATATCCAAGTCCAATCATCGCTCCATAGTTCTCTGATGTATGAAAAGAAGCGCACATTCCACCATTTGGAGAAGGCACCACACCAAAGAGCTGAAGAAGACCATGTATGCATTCATACAAGATATGAATGCAGAACATGACACCTATGCACCATCTTGCCTTCTCTTTCCAGAGTTCCAAAAAGAAAGCAACAACGAGTAGGGTCATTATAGGAATGGAGATTTGAGTCAGATACTCGGAGACACGCAGCCCCATCTGGAGCATACATACAGCTACCCATCCAAGTATAGCTAGCAGCGAGAACTCAAATATAAGTCGCGATTTGTCATTCATAGTTTAGTCAGTTTGTGCAAATATAATAATTTTATGACACATTACATATCAAGGGGGAATGATTTGACAGCGCAGTGATGGCACTAACTACCTATGACAGGACAAATTAAAAGGCCGCAGGAAGTTAATTCTGCAGCCCTATATCTATCGTCTACTTTTTAAATTCGATTGGAATGTTGAACACAAACCTTGCACCACCTGATGTGTACGTCTTATCAAGGTAAATATCTCCATGAAGGAGTTTGGCGATAAGCTTACAGATGCTAAGACCAAGGCCTGTTCCCTGCTTGAACTGGTCAAGCTTAATGAATCTCTCGAAGATAACTTCCGCCTTCTCAGGAGGAACTCCCCTACCTGTATCTGCAACAAAGAATGTCACATACCCAGGGACTTCCTTTGTTGTACATCCTATAGTGATGCTACCGCTATCTGTATTCTTACAAGCATTGGTAATCATGTTAATCAGCACCTGCTGAATTCTGGAAGGATCCGAATACACCTCGAATCCGTCAGGAATATCCATATAGTAGCGAAGATCCACTCCTGGCTGAACTCTGATTTCAGCGGTCTTACCAGCATACTTGCAAATCTTGAAGCAGTCTGCCATCGCAAAATTGAGCTTGTAGTTACCAGCCTCAATATCCGCTGTGCTCAGGATATCATCAATAAGCATTGTAAGAAGAGAACTGTTATTGGTGATATAGCTGGCGTAATCCTGCTTTTCATCCTCTGTGAGATACCCGTCAGGAAGACTAAGAAGCTGGGAGAATCCAACTAGGGCATTAAGAGGGGTTCTGATCTCATGGCTCATGTTATGCACAAAGCTTGTCTTCAGTTCATTCGCTCTCTGCGCCTCATCTCTAGCGGCCTCAAGCTCCTTAATGATCTGCTGGTTCTTCCTTTCATGCACACGGCTTTTTATCACATAGACAATGAATGAGATAAGAATAACAAGGAACAGAAGGCCGGATACGATATACACGGCTGTCCTGGCATTCATGAGTCTATGTGTCGTGTCATGAAGCTCGGTACTTAACTGAATATTACCAAGTTTTACAGACAACTCATCCAGAAGACCCTTGCCGTTATCTGATATATACTCGATGAACAGCTCAATCATCTTTCGGCTATATCTCGCCGTAAGTTCAAAGTTTCCAAAAGCTTCTGTAAACTCACACAGGAACTTAAGGTCAGCCTGCGAGTTCAGTTTATCCGCATGAGCCTGGAATGTCTCCCAATCGCCTGCGAATGCAGCATCTGCAGCTGTATACAGATCCTCACCCTCCGGATAATAGCGTTTATAGTATCTATCGCTCTTTCTTGTCTGCTGCTTGTAGTACTCGTACTTGTCTACATCCCTTTCGATAGCATAGAACTTCGAATCCGCATAGTTGCAGCGCATTGTGTCGATCTCAACCATAGACAAGCGTCTGGCTTCATCCAGGAAGAATCTTATAGAATCACTTTTAGGAGGATATGTCTCTGAGCAGTCAATGAGGGTTCGGATGATGATTGATTCACTCCTGACAAATGGATCATCCGTATTGATGTAGATCTTATATGCCGCAATAGCGTATTTACGGCTAGCAAGGAGCTCATTTCTTCTGCGATATAGGATTGAGAGGTATCTGTTGGCCTCATACACTCCATATTGACTATCCATCTCCTGAGCTTCTCCAAGCATCTTACTCATGAGATTTATGAGAAGTTCCTCATTTGGATCAACGTCTGTCAGGTACAGGGCAACTCTGGAATATGCATTGAAATAATACTTTTCTGATTCAAGAGCCTTGGACTTTTCCCAAACTTGTTCAGCGGCATTCATGACCTGCTGGGTCGAACTTCCCCTACACAGGTATCTTAGATTAAGAACATAGTATTGTAGTTCAGCATATGGATCATTGTTCTCTGTAGCGGCACGAAGAAGCTTCTCATTCAAGGAATTGAATGCAGGAGTCCCGAATGCATCTGTAGCTTTCAGATAATACTCATAACAAGCATCAGACATTCCTTCCTTATCTTCCGCATAAGCGGAAAATGATACTGAAATGAATACTGTGACAAACGCTACTAGAAATAATCTAAACTGACTGATAATACTCATGTTTTTATAGTTCAAGTTACTTATGCTACTTCTTCAAGTAGTCTTTCTCGTAGAAATACTTCCAAAGAGGAGCTGCCATAAGAGCCTGGACCACCTGTCCGTTTATCATAAGATCCTTTACCTGATCTTCACGAAGAAGCGTAACCTGGAGATCTTCTGTTCTATCCAGATGCTGTTCTCCAACCGGCTTGACTCCAACTGCCAGAAAACTATGCGAGTAGTTATTGCTTGTGCTTGAATTTGGAGAAAGTGTCATTATTTCCATCCAATCACCTTCACCGTATCCTGTTTCTTCCAGGAGTTCCCTTTTAGCAGCTTCGAGAGGAGCCTCGCCTTTCTCAATGACTCCAGCAGGAATCTCGTAACAGGTTTTACCTATACCATGACGG
>JAKSJT010000167.1 GCA_024402125.1 Bacteroidales bacterium | reverse complement strand
CAACACTCTCACAGCGTGAGCTTGCTCACCTCGAGTACTACGCTTCTTCACTCTCTTCAGATGCTAAGGTTACTGTAACAGGTTCTGCTGACAAGCAGACAGGTTCAGCTAAGGTTAACCAGGCACTCTCTGAGAAGCGTGCTAACTATGTTGCTAAGATCCTCGTTGACAAGTATGGTCTTGACAAGGACAACATCACAATCGTAGCTGATGGTGATACAAACAACGTATTCGACACACCTGCTAAGAACCGTGTAGTTACTATCAAGTAATTTTAACGAATAGTTCTTATAAATGACATCCGGCCTTATGGTCGGATGTTTTTTTTGATATATATATGCATTTCATCTTTATAATTTGTACGCAAATGATTATTTTTGTAAATTGAAACATTAACTTGTGACAAAAATATCTAATTATGAAGGTGAGAAACATGTTCGGTTCTTTCGTTGTTGCGTTGTCTTTGACAGCATGCGCTTCAACACAGAACATACCATATTTTCAAGATATAGCTCAGCAGAAGCAAGTAGTTCTCGAATCTCAGGATCCGCAGATGATTACTTTGCAGCCGGGAGATAAGATCTCTGTTATTGTCAATTGTCGTGACTCTGAGCTTTCTCAGCTGTTCAATCTTCCTTATACAACAAGAAGACTGGGTCAGGTAACAAATACATCATCTATTGATCAGGGCGTTTCTGGTTACACAATTGGTGAAGATGGTTGTATTGATTTCCCTGTCCTTGGTAAAGTATCCGTAGAAGGAAAGACACGTTCTGAAGTTGCAAATACAATTAAAGAAGCTCTTGCTGCACAGCAGCAGGCGAGTGATGCTGTTGTAACAGTTGAGTTCATGAATCTTCGCCTTTATATCCTTGGTGAGGTTAAGACTCCAGGCAAGTATACAATTGATCAGGATGCCGTTACAATCATCGATGCTATCAGTATGGCTGGTGACCTCACAATTTATGGTAAGAGAGACAATGTCAGCGTTAAGAGAATAGTTGACGGAAAGGAAGAAGTATATAAGCTGAATTTGACAAATACAGCTGATCTAATTGCTTCTCCAGCATATTATCTAAAGCAGAATGATGTCGTTTATGTCGAGCCAAATAAGGTTAGACAGCGTCAGTCAACAGTCAACGGAAACAATATTCTTTCTACATCATTCTGGATTTCCGTTATGAACCTTGCCGTTACAGTGGCTGTTCTCTTCGTTAAAAAACACTAATGACTATGGAGCAGAATCAGATACAGCATGTTAATCCGCAGATGCCTCAGGCTCAGCAGCCTATGGACATCAAGAACCTTATTTTTGTTTGCCTTTCAAACTGGTATTGGTTCGTCATTTCAGTGGTAGTTTGTCTTGGTTGTGGTGTATGGTATATCTTGAGTACGCCATCTGTATATACAAGAAACTGCTCTGTTATGATCAAATCAGAGAGAAACGGAGCTTCTTCTATGGACTTGTCAAGCCAGTTCAGCAACCTTGGTCTTGTGGCAACAAATACAAAGGTCGCAAATGAGCTCAGAGCTTTTCAGTCTGAAGATATCATGAGATCGGCAGTGTCAAGACTTCATCTTAACACATCTTATGAAGCTGATGGCAGATTCCACTCTATTACTCTTTATGGAGCGAACCTTCCTTTCAATGTTGAGATGATTGATGTAGATGATAACAACTCTGCATCATTCCATATGACAGAATCTAATGGTGAGGTAACACTAACTAACTTCACACTAGGACCAGATAAGCTTTCAGGAACTATAACAGGTAATGTTGGAGATACTCTTTCAACACCTGTCGGAAATGTTGTAATCAGTTCTATTGCAGGTATCGAGAATACATATTCTGGAATCTCTGTCAGAAAGTCATCACTTCAGGCTGCAACTACAGGCTGGTCTGCAAAGACTTCATTTGTCCTCGCTGATAAGCTCGCTGATGTCATTACAATTTCTGTTAATGACAAAAGCAAGCAGAGAGCTGATGATCTTCTTAATATGATCATTCTTGTGTATAATGAGAACTGGGTTGTAGATAAGAACAGAATCGCAACAAGTACCAGCATGTTCATAAATGACCGTCTGGAACTTATCGAGAAGGAACTCTCTAGTGTTGATGATGACATCTCAACATTCAAGAGCCAGAATCTCATGCCTAATGTTGATGCTGCAGCTAACATGTACATGCAGCAGAGTAATGCTCTTAGCAACCAGATCGAGGAACTCAACAACCAGCTTTACATGTCAAGATATGTAAGGACATATGTTGGAGATCCAGACAAGAAATTCACTCTGCTTCCAGCTAACTCTGGTATTGCTAACAGTTCCATCGAAAAGCAGATTACAGAATACAATGAGATTATCCTTAGAAGAAATAACCTTGTTGCTAATTCGAGTGAAAGAAACGTGCTTGTTGTTGACTATGACCGTCAGATAGCTGGTATGCGTGATGCTATTATCAATTCTGTTGACAACCACATCCTTGCTCTAGAAACTCAGATTTCCAATCTGCAGAGAACAGAGAGAAAGACTAATGCAAATATTGCAGCTAATCCTTCTCAGGCAAAGGCGCTTCTTTCTGTTGAGCGTCAGCAGGCCGTAAAGAACAACCTTTACCTGTATCTCCTTCAGAAACGAGAGGAGAATGAGCTCAGCCAGGCATTTACCGCTTATAATACTCGAGTAATCGAAAGACCTCGTGGAAGTGCTAATCCTATCGCTCCTAACAAGAGAAACATCCTTATGATCGCATTCCTTATGGGTCTTATGATCCCTGGTGGAATCATCTTCCTGCTCGAGAGCATGAATACAAAGATCCGTTCTAGAAAGGATGTTGAGAAACTGACTGTTCCATTCCTCGGAGAGATCCCTCAGGCTTACAAGCAGAATCTCAGTCAAATTAAGGAGATGTTCACAAAGATTGTTCTTAAGAAGAAGATTAAGGAAACTCTTAAAGACGAAGCCGACATCATTGTTATGCCAGGAAACCGAAACATCAACAATGAGGCATTCCGTATTCTTAGAACTAATCTTGAATTTGTGACCAAGACTGCTGGTGGAAATATCATTGAGGTTACTTCATTCAATCCAGGTTCAGGTAAATCATTCATTACAAAGAACCTTGCCGCTTGTCTTTCAATCAAAAATCATAAAGTGATCCTTGTGGATGGTGACCTTCGTCACGCTTCTACTTCTCATGTGGTTGGCTGCCCAAGAGTCGGTATCAGTGATTATCTTGCAGGTAAGGTTAATTCATATGAGTCACTAATCTGTCATGTGGAAGGATATGATAACATGGATGTTCTCCCTGTTGGTACAATTCCACCAAACCCTACTGAGCTTATCGCTGAAGGAAAGTTCGCTTCAATGCTCGAGAGTCTTAAGTCAAAGTATGATTATGTAATCGTTGACTGTCCTCCAGTTGGAATCGTTGCTGATGCTCAGATTATTTCAGAGTTCGCAGACTCAACACTGTTCATAGTTAGAGCAAATCTCCTTGAAAAGGATATGCTTGTTGATCTTGAGAAGATGTACAATGAGCAGAAGTTTAAGAACATGAGCCTTATCCTCAATGGAACAACTGTTGACGGCCATGGCCACTACAGATATCACTATGGATATCATTACGGTTACCATTATGGATATAATTATGGTAGTGAAGAGTAGATCTTAGCATTTAAATTAGAAATAGAACATTAGAGCAATTTATTTATTTGTTTTAAGAGTTCTGTCACCTAATCTCGTATTATAATTGCACCGGTTATCAAAAGCGATAGCCGGTGTTTTTTTATTTTACATTAACTTAAGTTTATTATGAGAAGAACTTCAAAAAAGAAATTGCAGGAATCTGCCAGCGGCGATTGCCAGATACTTCAGATAGAGGCTGAGGGCACACCGATTCCACAAACTAAAGAATCATTGAAAGCACAGATTATCGAAATCATAGACTCTGGTAGAAGATCAGCTCTAGAGGTCGTCAGCGAAATGATGTGCATTACATTTGAGGAAATCATTGAACTGTTAAGGGCTAATGAGGTCAATGGAGAGGAACTGCTGAAAGAAAAGATATTCCTATCCAATGTTTCAACCTATAGTCTTTCTGCCATGCTGTCTGAATCAAGGAATGGTTCATTAAGAGACTATCTGATAGGGAAGAGCAAAAGCTCGTTCATGATGTCGTTTCTGGATATAAGGACATTGTCAAAGGAAGCACTTCAGAGCGAATATAAAAAGGCATTCGAGAAATGGACTCTGGAAGAGGAGATGATCTTGACAGGAATGTATAATGAGGGTAAATCATGGAAAGAAATCTCTGAACATCTCCAAAGAAATATCAATGCAATTAAAATCAGAGTGGAGAAACTAGGTCTCGCAGTTGACACTGGAGCAAAGAAGAGATACTAAATCTTATCTCATTGTATTTCATGTCCATTAATCCAACGATACGTTCCAATAAATGTATAATTATATTTGAAAGAACCATATTCCGTGTTAAATTTGCGTTACTAAGTTAAAATCTAACGCAATGGGAGCAACAGCAGTTATTTCTGCGATTTTGACGCTTGTAGCAGGTATAGGTATCTTCCTTATCGCCTGTGAAATGATGAGCTCCAATTTGGAGTCCGCAAGCTCAGGAAAACTTAAAGCACTTTTCGCAAAAGCATCAGGTAGCAAACTTCTTGGAGTCGGAATTGGTGCATTAGGAACAGCAGCTATCCAGAGTTCTGGAGAAGTTACAGTCATGGTAATTGGTTTCGTGAATGCCAGTATCATTTCTCTTAAGCAGGCTGCAACTATTATCTACGGTGCAAATATCGGTACAACCATCACAGCTCAGATCGTAGCTCTTGGTATGTTCGGTGGTGGTGGAATCAGCACATCAATCATTTTCTCAGCATTTGCAGGTGTTGGTGCATTCACTGCAATGTTTGCAAAGAAGGAAATGCTCAAGAAGCTCGGTGGCATCCTAACCGGTTTCGGTATGCTTTTCGTCGGTCTTGAGATGATGAGTGGAAGTATGGCTGATTTTGCAGCTCTAGATGCTGTCAAGTCTTTCCTTGCACAGATCAACAATCCTATCATCCTCGTTCTTTTGGGTGCTGTATTCACAGCTATCATCCAGAGTTCATCAGTGATGACTTCTATTGCTCTTGCAATGGTTGTCACAGGCCTTATCTCACTGAACCAGGGTATCTTCCTCACAATGGGTTCCAACATCGGTTCCTGCGTTGTTGCTGTTATCGCCGGTATCACATCAGGAAAGAATGCGAAGAGAACCGCCCTTATCCACTTGTTCTTCAACATCAGTGGTGTGGTTATCTTCCTTCTTATCAGCTACGCTATCGGTCTGTTTACAGGTAATTCAGTGTCTTTCGGATCAATCTTTGACAAGATGTTCCCAGGCGCTCCTCAGACTCAGCTCGCTATGTTCCATACAATCTTCAATGTATGTACAGTAGTGATTATGCTTCCTCTTACAACAGCACTTGTCAACATCGTATGTAAGTTCATTCCAGACGAGGCAGTTGTCGCTGACCCTAACGCACCTCATCTCTATTATATCGATGAGAACATGTTGAAGACACCTCCTGTAGCTGTTCAGCAGACAAAGGCAGAAATCGTAAACATGGCTTCTATAGCTATTAAGAATTTCAACATGTCCCTTGATATCATCTGCACACAGGATTTCTCTAAGGTAGATGAATTCAGAAAGAATGAGAAGGAACTCGACTTCCTCAATGTCTCTTTGATTGATTTTGTTGTAAAGCTCTCTGACAAGCAGCAGCTATCTCAGAAGGACCGTGTGTACCTCGCTACCACATACCGTTCAATCCGTGACCTTGAAAGAATCGGTGACTATGCTGAGAATGTAGTTGAATACGCTGATACTCTTAAGAATGTCAACATGAGTTTCTCTTTAAAGGCTCTTGATGAAATCAAGCACCTCAGAGTTCTTATCAACGAGCTCTACGAGAACACAATGGTTGCTTACAAGTATGAGGATCTCACAGCACTTGAGCTGGCAAATTCTATCGAGGACAAGGTCGATGGTATCTGCAAGATGATGGAGGACAACCACATCAAGAGACTTGCTGAAGGTGTCTGTACACCTGAAGTTGGTGCTCAGTATCTCTCTCTCTCAACAAATGCAGAGCGTGTTGCTGACCACCTTATCAATGTTGCCAAGTCAATCAGAAAGGTTGCTGCTTTCAATAGAACAAGATAGTATTTCCATTAAATATCAAAGGCAAGGACTGATTTCTTTGGAAGTTGGTCCTTTTCTTTGTCTTTATGGCGTTTGATGTATCTTGAGGTTTGGGAATTGATTCTAATAGGGTTATATTTGTAGATTAAGTAAAATCTAAACTAAAGTAAACATACTCTATGGCAGAACAGAACACATTCAGACTTAGAACTTGTGAGGACCTACCTGAAGATCTCTTCAAGGAGGTTCTGGTTGACACTGCCCAATATGCAGGAAAAACTAATGAAGAAGTACTTGAGGAATAATTCACATATGTGGAAACAACCAATATCAAAACAAAGAAAAACGAAAGAACAAAAAAAAATGACAAACACAACAACAAAAAAAAAAAAAAAAAAAACAAAA
>JAKSJT010000166.1 GCA_024402125.1 Bacteroidales bacterium | reverse complement strand
TTACTTTTGGTCGACAATCTTAGTGCAGATAACCACTCTGCAAATCTAAGGTTTGTATTTCTTTTTTAGGGACTTGAGTTCCATATCCTGAACACTCTTTGATGGACGCATAAGTGCAGTTGCCCAGATAAGACCTGTGAGTTCATCTGCTGCGAAGAGTACCTTCTCCATCATGTGCTCAGGTTTTACATCCACGTGCATTCCGTAGGCATGGCTGCAGATCGCATGAATCATCTGCTCTCCGACTCCGGTTGCTGATAGAAGCTCAGGTGCTTTAATGCAGTGCTCTTCAGGGTACATCTCAAAGTCTATATCATGTAGAAGTCCAACGAGTCCCCAGAACTCCTTTTCTTCTCCGTATCCAAGCTCCTCAGCGTACCATCTCATGACTCCTTCAACGGTGAGTCCATGCTGGATGTGGAAAGGGTCCTTGTTGTACTGTCTTAGTAAAGCAATTGCTTCTTGTCTTGTAATGTGATTTTCCATGTGATGTCTTTCTTAATTGTTGTGCTTTAAGCTTATAGCGAGCGTAATACGCAGTGATAAAGATAACTATATTTTCTCTAATTATTTCGTTAATTTTGCTTTGAGATAATTGAGTACAGAATATGCAGATTATACTTGCCAGCGCCAAAATAATGAGGGAGAACGTATCCAGGACTCTGCAGGTACCTCCAGCAACCCCACTTTTCCAGAGTGAGGCTGAAACACTATCCTCACAGATGTCTGTTTTCAGTGAACAGACATTGTCTGAAATGCTAAGCTGCAGTGTTCAGATCGCATCTGTTAATAGGCAGAGGTATTTGAGTTTCGGATCGGATGAGACCCCGATTCTTCCATCAATTCTGGCGTACCATGGACAAGCGTACAAGCATCTGGTTGCTGAGAGTCTGACAGATGAAGACCTTGAGTATGCAGATACTCATCTTTGGGTTACATCATTTATGTATGGACTTCTTCGTCCTTTAAACGGTATCAACAATTATAGGATGGAGGGAGGAATAAAGCTCCCTTGTACAGAAAACAAGACAGTGTTTGACTTCTGGAAACCACTTCTGACAGATCTGCTGATTGATTCGGTGAAAAAGGATGGCGGAATCCTAGTTCATCTTTCAACGGAGGAGTATCAGGCCCTTTTTGACTGGAAGAAAGTATGTCAGAGCGTGAAAGTAATCCAACCGCAGTTTCTAGTTAACCAGAAAGGAAAACTAAAGACTCAAGCTGTGTGGGCAAAGACCTGCCGTGGAGCAATGACGAGGTGGATAATAACTAATCGCATTGATGATCCATCAATGCTTCGGGAATTCTCCTACGAAGGATTTCAGTACAGTGAGGAGTTGTCAGGTGATCAGTCTCCAGTTTTTGTTCGTCAGTAGTCAATTGCCTGATATGTCTTAGTTACATTACTAGAGTAGTGACTACGTAAAAAGGACATGGTTCAGACTAGACAATCCATTTTCGAATAATAATCAGTTACGGCCTAATATTTTTCCGTCTTGCTAAGAGCATACGCTTCACTGTCCTTCTATAAGGCTAAGGGATAAGTTTATAACGATATACGATTATAATAACACTCAGTTTTTTGTAAATTTGCACTTTGCAATAAGACTGACGTGCTTATTGTGGTATTGTGACTACTAAACAGAATCAATTGCTACAAATATGAAGAAAGCTGAAACACAGACAGCGGATCTCCAGAAGAATCCATATGTATCGCCACGTGCAAAGGTGGTAGAGATTACAAGTTCGAACCTCATCTGTACGAGTGATTACAGCACTCAGAGTTACGATGGAGAAGAGTACAATCCTTGGAGTTAATGAACGGAGAACTGACAATGAAGAAGTTATATTCCCTTGTTGCATTTCTTGCAGTAGCTGCAGGATTTGTCGGTTGCTCTGTTGAAGATGTGATTGACACTCCAGAAGTTGATACAACCACTCTGGTAGAAGTCAAGGCATCTACGGATGCTCCTGCTACACGTACCGCCTTATCTGAAAAGACTTCCGATAGCAAGTTCAATGTACTCTGGTCGGAAGGAGATAAGATCATGATTGGAGACCGTGAGTTTATCCTCAGCACAGGCGAAGGTACCACAGAAGGTACATTCAGTGCATCGGAAGCTCCTGCTGACGGCAGCTATACCGTATACTACCCATCAACATACAGAGGTACAGCTTGGCCCGACCAGGTGTATAACACAACTGATCCAAACTCTATCTCTGGTGCTCCGATGGTAGCAACTACCACTGTAAGCGATGGACAGATTGAGCCACTGAGCTTTACCAATGTAGGTGGTGTTCTCCGCTACACCGTAAAGGGAAACAAGACCATCAAGAGCATTAACGTGAAGGGCAACGGCATTGACATTAGCCTCGACTGTGGCGCCGGTGTCGCTCTTACATCTGATGGCACAGTATTCAACTTCGCACTGCCGTCAGGCACCTACACCGATGCCATGCTTTCGTTCGAGGCTACTGATGGAACTATGGCCACGTTGTCTGCAAAGTCATTCGTGGTAACCAGGAACAAGGTTTCGCTGGCTACAATCGACCTGACCAGCAAGATCTACGAGCTGCATAAAGATTCTCCGGTAGGCACTATCGGTATGTTCCACGGCCGTGAGGCTATCGTAGCAGACCTGGGCGGAAATGTAGGCCGAGTTGCCATTGCCACGAAGAACAAAGGCGCTTCGGAAGGAAACATCAATGGTGAATACTACAGTATTATGGACCTCGTCGATTCGGACTTTGTACTTGATGGGAAAGGCTGGTACGTGCCGTCGGAAGAAGAACTGTCGCTCCTGTGTGCATTACCCAGCGTGTGGGAGAATGGCGGACGAAGCTGGACGATTGGCGCAGAGACGCTCTTCCTGCCGGCTGCCGGTTATACGTATGACAAAACGTTGATGCCGGGAACGGCTGGAGCCGCTGGTGTATATCTGTCAACTGGGCGTGATAATGTATATTATCACACTATGAACTTCAGTAGTGAGAGTGTGTTTATGGCAAATAATGTGGATATCAAATGGTGCGCTGCCAGCGTCCGTTTGTTCCATAAGATGGATGATAGTCCAGTGATCAACGACGAATCGGCTACGGGTACGGTAGGTATGTTCTACGGCAAGGAAGGTATCTTGGTTGACTTGGGAGATCTTGGCAAAGTGGTGTTTGCAACCTCGAATGAGAATGCTGCCCGTCCGAGCGATTTCGGCACCCTGTATACACCGGATAATCTTCCTGCATTCTCCGACAAATGGCGTCTGCCGACCAGAGAAGAGTTTGCCCGCTTGTTCACTAATTATCAGGGAGTCTGGACTGTTCAGAACGGCGTTCCAGGCATGCAGTTCACGGTGGATGGTCAGACGCTCTTCTTGCCGGCTGTGGGATACAACCAGCAGACCGAGGGCACGGAAGGCGTATATATGACGCAAACTCAGTTCGGCAACGGATTCGGCTATATGTCGTTCAGCCAGAATAGCGCTTTGGCGGTAGTTCCTAATGATGATGTGAACGGTCAGGCTGTTCCTGTCCGACTTGTTCACGACCATCTCAACAGCCTATCCGCAGCATCTGCAGAAGGCGAGATAGGATACATCGACGGTCGTAGAGCTATTGTGGCCAACCTTGGCGGCAGCTATGGCAAGGTGGCTATTTCGATGCGCAATGAGGGTGCAAATTCCGACTTTGATCCGGGCACTTACTACGTAGGTCACACTGACGTAAAGAAGTTCAATTCGAATCCGAACAATGGTTGGTATCTGGCATCCAAAGATGAATTCTTGGCGTTTTACAATGCCTATAAAGACCATATGGATCCTCAGCCGCTTGCAATATTCAGCGGTATAAAAGTGAACATCGGCGGCAATATTCTGCCTTTGCCTTATAGCGGTTATAAGCCGGATCGCAGCCACGAAATCGACGGACAAGAGTCGATGGTTTCAAGCTGGACTTCTACGGTGCATAACTATAGGGTCTCTGCACCGGATGGTGGTGTGGAGTTTAGGGAAACTTATTGGGCCTTCCTCGTAATAGAAGACAGTAGTGCAGTGTCTTCAGGATTGTCTTCCGGTGTTGATGAAGCTGTACCTGAGTATTCGGAAATGCCGGTTCGCCTCTTCCACAAGTTGCAATAACCGCAATACAGCATAAACAGAACAGCGAGAGCATCTGCTCTCGCTGTTTTCGTAACGGCTGTCGTGAAGGTGCTATGTCATCTCTTCAATCAAGCAAATATCGGGGACGATTCATTACTGATTTTGTAATAGTATATACTTCTGGCAAGATATCTTTTGGCCTGTCAAACAAGCTAACATTCCCGGACCTCAGAAACTGCCCGAAGATACGGTTGTAAAAGAGTTTGGTTGTAAAAAGTCTCATTGTACCAGTTAATTATTCCGTCTTTCAATAAGCATCAGAGAAAAACAAAATACTTTTGGAGCAGCTGAGACTATGGTAGCTGATTGCATTCCAATCATGTTTGTAATTTGAGCCCCCTTTTCAATGTTGTATCCTAAAAAGTGACTATCTTTGCGTTAATGAGCGAAAGAGATTACATACATTCGTTTTCTGATTATCTCTTCTGGGATGTAGACAAGGACTCAATTGATCTTGAGGCCAATGCTTCGTATGTAGTCAGCCGTGTCCTTGAACTTGGACAAATGAAAGACTGGAATCTGCTGATGTCTAGGTATGGATTGCAGAAAATTGCCCAGATAGCACAGAATCTGAGAACACTTGAGCCAAAAGCACTTTCGTTCATATCCGCTGTATCATCCTTACCAAAAGAGTCTTTCAGATGTTTCACTACGAGACCATCCACCCCGACACACTGGAGCTTTTAAAGAAGATCCAATCTTTGGAAATGTTCAAAGAAGCAAGGCTCGTAGGAGGAACAGCCCTTGCTTTGCAATTAGGCCATAGAAAATCCGTAGACTTGGACTTCTTTGGTAACGTAAATGCTTCTTTGCAGGAAATAACCTTAGAACTTTCTGCGTTTGCATCAGTCTCACCATTATCCGAATCAAGGATGATGCGTTTCCTTATTGTGGATGGAGTGAAGGTTGATATCGTCAACTATCCTTACTCATGGATAGATGAGCCTATCATAGAAGATGGAGTTACTCTTGCGGGAATAAAGGACATCGCCGCTATGAAGCTATCTGCAATCACCAACCGTGGAACTAGAAAGGACTTTGTGGATTTCTATTTCTTGCTTAAGCTCTTCTCATTCGACGAACTGATAGGTCTCTATGTTCAGAAGTATTCGGATGCTCAGCTCTTCACGACGCTGAAGAGTCTCACATATTTCGATGATGCCGAACAGGACCCGATGCCAATGATGTTGTCTTCTCTTAACTGGGAGGATGTGAAATCTCTGATCCTGGCTGAAGTTAGCCGATTTCTGAAAAGATAGTTGGTTTGAACACTGCTTTCATGTATCGGCAAAGTGATTACATGAGAAAAGATGGACAATAGCTGCCGGGAAGGGTGGTAAATTTACAAAAGTTGGTAAAGCACTAATGACGATTGTGCGTATTCTTTTGTCCGTTATGCATTTATGCCCGTAATCAATTTGGCCTGTCAAACCGATTAGCATTTCTTGATAACTCAAACGACCAGATGATATGGTTATAAAAGAACCTGGTTGTAAAGAATCATTAATAGTTGGTGAATAAACCTCCTCAAATAGTTCGTAAACAACAAGAAAATGCTAACTTGGCTTAGAAATATACGTACAGATGAGGATATTGACTAGAATTGTTGTTATACTGTTTGGTCTCCTGGCTTTCACTTCATGTTTCCATATGACTAAGAAGAATGCCGGGTTCACTGATGAGGCGTATGCAACTGT
The DNA here is from genome assembly GCA_024402125.1 of Bacteroidales bacterium. GTDB lineage: Bacteria > Bacteroidota > Bacteroidia > Bacteroidales > UBA932 > Cryptobacteroides. The sequence goes on along the minus strand of JAKSJT010000166.1, from coordinate 838 downwards.
CTCAATTCCTGATAGCTATACCATATACTACCTCTCTCATATTGATGATGATTATTTTTATTTGAGTGTAGAATCTGATTCATGTGAACTTGCAGTTTCCAGAAAGGATCTCTCTGTCAAGGAAGTACAGGTACCACCAGTTAGAGTCAAGTCTACAGATAATACCATCTATGAAGACGACAAATGGTTGGTCAAGTATGTTTTTCATGGTGAGTACGGCCATGCCATGTGGTTTGTTGATAAAGATTCTCTTCGGGAATATGTTTATAATGGAATGAGCGGTTCAGTTCATTGTGTAGATGACTGTTATTTCATTGTAAGTCCTACTAGAGTTTATTGCCTGGAAGATCCAAGGAAGGGCACACAGTGCGATTCAATAACCAGATATGAAAAGTCTAAGGATGAGCTCTTGCTTAGATCTCATCTTAGTGGTCAGGGTGTATTGCCTGAACCTATCATACCTCCTGTTATCTGTTATGATGTGGAATACGGCAAACAGGAAGATATTGTTGATTCATATTATGTTGCCGATTATGCTTTGTATCATTCTGACACGACCATCGTAGGCTCATTTGTAGATGCTGGCAGCATTTATCTGTTACATGATGCGAAGGGTAACCTTGCTTTGACCAAAATGGATGCTGGAAATCTGTCTCAAACAATCATCTACGAATATGCGGCCATAAATGGAACCCTTGGTGTTGGAAAAACTGATAAGAATGGTACTCTGTATTGTTTGGTACAGGACAAAAGCGAAGAATCGTGCCTTTTGTTTGAGATTACTTCATAATTTTTGCGTCAAGGAAACCCTGAAATCTTCAGTTTCTGGGAGGAATTG
>JAKSJT010000165.1 GCA_024402125.1 Bacteroidales bacterium | reverse complement strand
CTCCATTAAATGGAAGAAGTCCTCCGAATGCTATCGGGAAGAAGATCACAGAGTCTACAACTTCACCTGCGACAGATGAAAGGATAGCTCTCCAACCAAAGCCTTTACCCTTGGTTGCTACCTTCATCTTGCTCATAACCCAAGCATTGACAGTTGAACCGCTGATAAATGCGAGAAGAGATCCTACCATAGTCCTAGGAACAAGGCCGAACAGCTGGTTGAAACTGTCAGCGATTCCCTGACTTTCAGGATAAAGCGGATCAGGAAGCAGAGTCACAAAGCCTCCTACTGCAGCGACAAAGAAGCACATCGCAAAACCCATCCAGATAACCAGTCTGGCTTTACGATAACCATACACTTCTGTGAGGCAGTCATTGATAATATACGATACCGGGAAAATAACAACACCACCAGTGAGCTGAAAAGGCAGTGGTCCTACCTTCCAGAGTCTAGGTTCAAGGATGTTAGCGGTAACAAGGCAGATGCAGAACAGTACTGCAAGCCAAATGAAAGTAATGGTCAGAGATCTCTGACCTGATGGATTTGATTTTGTATTTGTCATAATTCTTGTTTTTATAGTGGTACCAAGCACACTTGAAAGGTCACCGTGACCAATTCTCGGACGCAAAGGTATACAAAAAACAATAACTGACAAATTAATCAAGGGCAATTTCCCAACACTTGTCCCTATTGAAAGTCATTATCATCTTCCCGTCATAGAAATCAAGTCCCTCAGGCTCCTGATTGTAGAACTGAAGGGAGTACTCCTTCTGAATGGACAAGCTTTTAAGATCAATCACACTGATGCGCCTTACCCTATCAAAGAGTGTCTTCTGAGAATCATTCCTTGTTGTAATGCCAGCGGAGACATAAAGTTTACCGTCCTTTATCTCCTTATCTTGAGTAGCATTTATCATCGGAAGAGTCACATGACGAAGAATATCTTTCTCGGTATAGGTATAGTCTCCATCCTTTATGCTCCTTAGCTTAAACTCAAGCAGCGAAGTTCCAGTTCCAACTCTATCGTTGTCTGTTTCCTTGCCTAGATATGTAAGGGCATATACTCTGTTATTGTCAAAGTCAACCACCCAGTCCCTGTATCCGTAGCCGGAGATTTCAGGATCAATATCCATTGAGAGGGTCTGAACCAAAGTGGAGCTCCACTTTCCCGATGAAGGATCCCTCCTAATGCCCTCAACAAAGAATCTCCTGTCTCCGTTCCACTCAGTGATATAAGCATAAGTATGACCAGCCTTAACGACACTGTTTGCGACATTGCAGTGAGGCTTGTACTCTACACTTGCAAGATCAAATGGCTCCTGGATAGAGCCATCCGGAAGACTGTACGCAATAGCATGTCCATCGTTACTGAGGTTCACCATGAATCCGTCACAGATAAACGAACCCTGCCTAGTTGCTACCGGGAACATCTCCTTCACTAGACGGACTTCCGGCCCTTTGTAAACATACAGTTCATGGATTTCCCTGTCATAGCCCTCGTAGAAGCCTTTCACCATGCCTAGGACAATACGAGAGCCTCTATTAGACAGGACAATCAGTTCTCCTGTATCGGGATTGACGGTAAGACCTTCAATCTCTCCTGCCCTAAGGAAGTCGTCCATCTCTCTCCAGAGATGAACCTCCGACTCTCCACCTATAACAGGAGTCACTTCGTAAATATGGTCAGGAAGATCATTCTCCGCATCACCGTCATCAGAACTTATAAGTATTCTGTCATGATAGCATAGAAGGCCCTGCTGAAGTCCAGGAGCAGGACTAAGCGAAGTCTTTCCGATATACTCATGAGTTGTCAAGTCATAGCAATAGAGTTCATGACCCTGAACCCAGTCCGCCATCCACACTCTACCGTTTGATGCATCAACTGAAAGTCCGCACACCTCAACCTGTCCAGAGTCAGAATTCCATGGCATGGAGTACTTGAATGCCAAGGTATTAGCATCATAAACAGCAATCTGAATGTTCTCTCCCACTCCGTCTATGAAAGTCTCAGCCCCCGCATAGATATCTCCATTATAGACATCAATGTCCCCAAGGTGATTACAAGCAAGAGGAAGTTCAGAGAATGGGGTTTCGTTACTCATGACAAGTGTCCCGTCCAAAGTATACTTATACAGAGCGGTAGAGCTTGATACATAGTAGAAGTTTCCATCACATGCCACTCCCTGACGACCGGCAACTTCGATTGTTCTTTGGAGCTTAAAATCTTCTCCTAAAGGGCTATGCTCTACTGCAGGAGAATTAGAGCAAGAAAAGATTAATGGAAGAGCAACAAGTGGCACTAGAAAATATTTGACAACTGTTCTCATTCATTAAGAGTTTTCTGAAATCTTCTTCAAGACAAACAAGATCTCTTTTGCCTTAATATCGTCTTTATCAAGGCTAAGTGACCACTTGCCTAATTGAACGTACCTCGCATCAAGAACCTGCAAGTTCCTGCACTCACACTCATGGATAAACTCGTCCTTTGTGAATCTATAATCAGCGATAACATACTCTGTCGAAAGGTTGTCATCACTATCAAATTGCTCTTTCCTATAGACTAGACTATGTTCTTCATCAAGCAAGAAATAATCAGGATTGAAAACATTTCCAGTCCTTTGCATAATATTGGATGGCCTCAACTGTAACAATTTCTGAGGTTCCTTATACACATTTCCTCTATTAGTGGCTATCGATTTTGTCAAATCCATATTCATGATTGAAACGACAGCAACTCCATCCGGTTTGAGCTTTGATGCTATAGTATCAATAATTTCCACATTCTCTTCCTTTCTCCTAAATGAACCGATGACATCATATAGGCAAATAATGCAATCAAACTTTCCTGGAATTAGTTGTTTCTTTCTTCCATCAACATCGAGAAACAATATATTATCTATTTCTCTAGATGACAATTGATTACAAGCAGATACTCTTGCCTGCTTTTGAAGAGAAGGAGTTGGTTCTACTGCGACAACTTTCATCCCTCTTCTAGCAAGTTCTAGCGTATGGCGACCTATTCCACTGCCCAAATCAAGTACTCTGTCCCCAGGTTTAATAGCAGCAGTTTCCAGAACATAATCAATCTCATGCCCAGTATGGGATGTCCATGTATGAGATGCCATTTCCATTCTACCATAGGCATCGTTCAATTGTTCCGAAGAGAAATCCAACAATAATTCAAGATGGGCCTCATCCAGTTCCATAGGTTGAGTTTGGAATGTAAATGCCAACCACTCATTTCCATCTTTCAACTGTCCAAGTCTACCTACATATAAATTTGTTATTGACGGATCAATTTTCTCTGGTTCTGGATAAAAGTCCGTAAATATTTGAGACATCTTCTCTGATACTTCCCATTTCTTCGATTTGACAAAAGTAATGTCATCACACATAGCAGAAATAGCATCGATGTTCTCTGCCACATAAAATGGATCCACTTTTCTCCAAGTAACAGACTCAAGAGTTTTGATTGTCACAGCATTTGCAGTTGCAAGTCCCCATGCGAAATAATCTGAAAATCCCCATGCGGAATGAAGCAATTTGGTGGCTATTCCTCTTCCTCGATAATACTTATTGACAAGAAGTTGAATAACCCATGTGCAAACCCGGTCATCCAACACGCTCTTTTTAAGGAAAAAAGCCTGTCCTATCAATTCTTCTCCGGAAAAGCAGAGAGACACATACATATCTTTTTTCTCTCTAAGCTGCTTGTAATAATTGATGCCCAACTTAATCTGTTTCCCCTTAGGATTCCTTCCATCCTTTCCACTATATACGCCATAATGATTTGAGAACAAATCAGAACACTGCTTGAGTGTTGCATCATCAACATCTGCACAAAGCCTTGTAGAATATGTCAATTTTTCCGCCATGAATCATCAATTATGTATGCACAAATGTAATGAAAAAACATGATTTAACATATTGAGGTAAAAGAAAGAAAGCACTAGAAAGTATCCTACCTTCCAGTGCTTCTTATAGTATAGATCAGTGACAGATATTATTCTGCCTTATCTTCTGCCACCTTCTTAGCTGCAGTTCTTCTTCTTTTGAAAAGTTCCTTTACCTGTTTGATGATCTCATCAGCTGTAAGGTCTGGTGAAAGAATAAGATCTGGCTCCTTAAGGACATAGCCCTTGCTCATTGCCTCAAGTGAACCACCACCTGTACAGTTGAGCATGATATACTCGTCCTTTGCAACCTTTCCTTCTGCTACTGCCTTAGCAAGAGCTGTAACTGCTGTACATGATGCTGGGAAAAGATCGTAACCTTCAAGGTTTCTGAACTTCATCATCCAGTACATGATATCATCGTTATCTGCGAGGAATACATCACCGTTACTGTCCTTGAGTGTATCATATAGTCCACCAGCAAGTCCATAAGGTGGTTTTCTGTTAGCGAGAACCTTTGCGAGGATAATCTCAGCCTGACGTCTTCCCTGCTCTGGATCAAGTGGAGCAAGATCTCTTGAGCCTGCCTTCCATGAGTCATGAAGAAGAGTGAATGGCTTGTTCTGAGAAACATAAACTCTCATGTTGTTCTCACCGAAGTCTCCTGTTGCTGCAAGTCTGCAAGCGTTCTCATATGCTGCGATGGCACCTGTTCCTGAACCAACTGCCTGGAAATATGCATCTGGAATTCTACCGGTAGCCTCAGCGAAGCTAAGGATGGTTGTTCCCATACCATCACGTCTTGCGATGTTCTTAGCACCACCCTCAAGCATGAATGCTGGGTCCTGAGCGAGTTTCTCACCAATCACGATAGCATCGTAGTAGTCACATCCGTGAGGAGCTGCAATAAGCTTTACGCAGCTATTGAGCTTCTTTCTGAACCAAAGGTCATGCCCACTGTCTGCCGGGTTACAAATAACTACAGGGATCTTATTGTATGAACAAACCTATGCGAATGCTCTAGCTGTATTACCAGCTGACTGAACGATAAGGGTTCTCTTCTCCTTCTTGTCCATTCTGGCAAGGATAGAGAATGCCTCTGTCTCCTTGAATGAGCAAGTCTTCATCTTAGCTCCAAGCTTAGGATTCCAGCCGGAGAATGTGATGTAAAGGTTCTCAAGACCGAGTTCCTTAGCAAGACCCTTTGACTTGTATGTCACAGGAGCACATGAGTTCTTAAGTGTTCTGCTGATAGGCATCCAGTCTGCATATCTGTAGATACCGTCGAGTTCTGGTTTTGGTGTGAATTTCTTGTTCTCATACACTGCTCTGACCAGCGATGGAGAATCACCTTCAGGGTCACTGAGAGTCCATCCTTTATCCTCGAACTCTCTACCTGTCTTTACATTTACCAAATGGTACTTGGTTGGTTTGAATTTCATACTTATTGGTGTTTTTTGTTATTTCCAGTTAATCTATTTCACTATTTGCTTGTCAATAATCTCAGCTATGTCCCTGACTGGTCTGTCAGAGTATCTCGACAGCGTCGCCTGACAAAGCGGACAGGCTGTTGCGATAGCGTCAGCCTTACTCGTGTAAAGGTTCTCAAGTGCCGCCTTTGTTATCTTCTCCCTCTGCTTGAAGCTAAGGGTCAGGGATCCAAGTGATCCGCCACAGCAGATACTTTCTTTCCTGCACTTGTCGGACTCTGCAATGGCTGCAGACTGACCAATCAGTCTTCGAGGTTCATCGTAGATTCCACAGCCACGACCAAGCTCGCATGGATCATGGTACACATAGCAAAGATCACTCTTTGTCAGTTTTATTCTCTTAGTCTTTACCAGTTCATCAAAGTACACACTGTAATGAACGACCCTGACTCCTGGAAGATTGTAGTTCTCTGTAAACATCCTGTAGCAGATAGGACAGCTTACCACAAGTGTATCAGCACCACTTTCCAGAATGAGCCTTTCATTCTTATGTACAAGAGCCATAGCCTCTTCTGTTCGTCCTGCTGTCAGCATTGGACGTCCGCAGCACAGTCCGCCTTCCCTATCCATCCACTCCACATCAATGCCTGCCTTGTTGATTACAGACACAACGCTACGGCCAAGATTTGGTGTGAGGCTTGACATGCAACCGCTAAAATACAAAACTTTTGTTTCATTTAGAGGCTCCAGAGCAATGTTTGAATAATCCTGATGAATATTATACTCTCTTATAGCCCTTTGCTGAATTCGGATTTCAGGACCCTGAACACCAACCTGACAGACAGCCTCGCACTTTCCACAGAGAAGGCACTTGTCTGAAATCTCAGCTATTCGCTTCTCGTTATTTCGTCTTATCTGTCTTGTAAGGTACACTGTACAGTCCTTGATATTCTCCTTACTGACACTCATAGGACAGGCGTCTATACATACTCCACAGTTAGGGCATGTGTATACCTGAACCTTGGCAAGACCTTTTCGTGCATTACGGATCTTAAGGCCAGCATTACGCATTGGGATGAGAAGAATCTCAGCCGGGATGTGCATGTATCTGCTGAACGGAAGAATGCACATGAACACGCAAAGAGCTATCGAGTACACCCACCATGTTGGGACATAATAGAGGTCATTTCCTAGAATCTGACTAAATAGCCAGTTTCCTGGAATCGTCAAAAACGATCCGCCGCTTATATGTGCTGTAAATGTCTCAGCCAAGAGTCTAAGCGGGAATATTGCCCAGAGAGCATACAGACCGATAAGGTTGGTAACTGACGGTCTGGCTGTTCTTCTCATTCCAAAAAAGCGTGAACGGACT
>JAKSJT010000164.1 GCA_024402125.1 Bacteroidales bacterium | reverse complement strand
CTGCGTCAATCTCAAGATACTCTGAGATTTCAGCCTCATCAATGTTATACTTAGCCTTTTTTGCCTTGTCAAGATAATACATGTAGTCCCATCTCTGAGGCTCACCCTTAATCTTGTCAGCCTTCATCATAGCCTTGATGTCAGCGATCTCATCCTTAGCACGTTCAACAGCTGGTCCCCAGATCTGGTCAAGAAGATTATATACATTATCAGCGTTTCCAGCCATCTTGCTCTCAAGACTAGTCTCAGCGAATGTATCTGAACCCATGATCTGAGATCTCTTAAGACGAAGAGCTACAATCTCCTTTGCGATTTCCTTATTGTCATACTCGTCGTTGTGGTTGCATCGGTCGTTGTACATAAGGTAAACCTTCTTACGGAGCTCTCTATTACTGCAGTACTGAAGAACTGGGTTACAGCTAGGACGCTGCATATTGAAAGCATACTTTCCTGGCTTTCCAATCTTAGCTGCAAGTTCTGCAGCCTGATCGATGTTTGCCTGAGGAAGACCTGCAAGTTCAGAAAGCTTGTCAGCAATCACATAAGTGTTGTTAGTATCATGGAGAAGGTTCTGGCTGAACTTAAGTGTAAGTGATGACATCTTAAGGTTAAGAGCTGCAAGCTCTTCCTTCTTCTCAGGAGAGAGGAGTGCACCACCGTTCACAAATCTCTTGTATGTCTTCTCGAGAAGAGTTGTCTGCTCCTTGTTAAGGTTGAACTTTGCCTGGTTGTCGTAAACGTACTTAACCTTGTTGAAAAGCTCCTCATTCATGTTGATGAAGTTGCTGAGCTCAGATGTCTTAGGAGAAAGCTCATTAGCGAGAGCCTGAAGTTCAGGAGTAGAGTTAGAGCTGTTAAGGTTGCTCCAGATACCAGCCTTGTCAAGAGTCTCACCGCACTTGTCGAGAGCAACGATAACGTTCTCGAATGTAGGCATAGCTCTGTTCTGGATAATAGCCATAATTTCTGCCTTCTCCTCCTCGATACCGATGAGCATGGCCTCACGATAGTTGTCTACAGTGATCTTCTCAAATGGTGGAATCTCATAAGGAGTACCGTATCTTCTCTGAAGAAGCGGGTTCTGTGCCATAGCTGTGCCACAAAGAGTCATAGCTAGAGCAGCTGCGATAATTGTTTTTCTCATTATAAAATAATTGTATTAGTTTCTTAAGAAATAGTTCACTGTCAATCAGTAACCATAAATACATCATCCAAAGGTAGTAAACTAAGTTTACGAAAACAAATCCAAGCACATATGGAAGTGAAAAGAGTAACTCTAAGTAATATCATATTCGGAGATTGCAGTCTTTTAACTATATTTGAACTATGATTTTTATTGAAAACGCATTAATCGAAAAAATTGTCACTCACTTCGTCGGAAACAAAAGCGAAGACGAGGGTATCATATTGTCAAATAGCCCCATATCATTGACAGAGGAACTGGCATCCGTTCTTAAAAACTATCTTCTTTCAGAGTTCCAGTCAGAAATGGATTATCAGTTCTATCATGAAACTGCCGGTGTGGGATTCAATGTGGTATACAGTCAGATAAGAGATTTGTTTTTGGGCAGAACTGATATCATGGAGACTTCAATCGGCCTGGCAAAATTTCTATATGAGCAGTGTGACCACAACATGATAAAGAGTGGAGAGTTCCATACAGTTCTTTTCCGGGATATTATAATTGATGGGGAAGAGGTAGACGCTGTAGGTCTATACAAAACTGACGACAAGGATACATTCCTTCAGATAGTCGAAGACGGAGACTCTCTAGGCATTGAAGCCGTACTTGGAATCAACACCCACAAGCTTGACAAGGGTTGTCTTATAATAAACAGGAATGAAGACGAAGGGTTTGTTGTCAAGATTGTAGACAACACCAACAGATCAGAAGCTAAATACTGGGTGGACGAATTCCTTAAAGTAAAGGTATCGAAGACCGGTTACACCAATACTCAAAATGTCATGTCTATGACAAAGAAGTTTGTCACAAAGCAACTTCCTAAAGAATATGAGGTAACCAAGTCAGACCAGATTGACCTTCTTAACAAGTCACTGGAATTCTTCAAGGAGAACGACAGTTTTGACATGGATCAGTTCGCTTCATCTGTCATGGGAGAGCATCCTGGAGTTGCAGAGTCCTTCCTTAGCTTCAAGGACGACTACCAGAAGAAGAATGATCTCGTCATTGACGACTGCTTTGACATATCCGAAGAAGCATGTAAAAAGCAGCAGAGGTCTTACCGCAGAATCATCAAGCTTGACAGAAAGATTCAGATCGTAATTGACGGAAACCAGGACCAGATCGTCCATGGAGAAGATGAATACGGAAAATTTTACAAAGTATATTACACTGAAGAAACCATATAAATTACACCTATGACTAACGAACAGATAATCAATCTCATCAAGAGGGAAGTTGTTCCGGCAATCGGATGCACGGAACCCATTGCTGTAGCTCTTTGTACAGCATATGCGACAGAGCAGTTAGGTTGTATTCCTGATAAAATCGAAGCAAAACTAAGCGCAAACATTCTAAAGAATGCAATGGGAGTTGGTATTCCAGGAACAGGAATGACAGGTCTTCCTATTGCCATTGCGCTTGGTGCCAGCATAGGTAAGAGTGAGTATGGTCTGGAAGTGCTAAAAGACTGCTGCCCTGGTGCAGTAAAAGACGGAAGGAAGTTCATTGACGAAGGCAGAATCCTTATCAGTCTTGACAACGACACAACAGAAGTTCTGAACATTGATATAACCTGCACTACCGGAGAGAAGTCTTCAAGAGCAGTCATTTCGAGAGAGCACACAGGGCTAGTTTACCTGGAAGGTCCAGACGGAGTAATAGTCAACAAGACACTTGGATCCAAGGAAGAAGAAGCCAAAGAAGAAGAACTGACTCTCCGTAGAGTTTATGAATTCGCCACAACTGCTCCTCTTCAGGATATAGAGTTTATTAACGAAGCCAGAAGGCTGAATGAGAATGCAGCTAAGGAAGCCTTGAAAGGCAATTATGGACACGAGCTAGGAAAGACACTCAGCAGACCTCTTGGAAAAGGTATCATGGGAGAAAGCATCTTCTCTCACATCCTCAGTGCGACAAGCAGTGCCTGTGACGCCAGAATGGCAGGAGCGATGATTCCAGTGATGAGTAACTCCGGAAGCGGCAACCAGGGCATTGCGGCTACTCTTCCTGTTGTAGTATTCGGTGAGGAGAACCATAATACAGAAGAAGAGATAACAAGAGCCCTTACTCTAAGTCACTTGACAGCTATCTACATCAAGCAGAGCCTTGGAAGACTAAGTGCACTTTGCGGCTGTGTAGTAGCGTCAACTGGCAGCAGTTGCGGTATTACATTCCTGATGGGCGGAGGATATGAGCAGATATCATACAGTGTAAAGAACATGATCGCCAACCTGGCTGGTATGGTATGTGACGGAGCAAAGCCTAGCTGTGCACTTAAAGTCAGCAGCGGAGTATCAACAGCTGTTCTCAGTGCCATGCTCGCTATGCAGCAGAAATATGTCACCAGTGTGGAGGGCCTTCTCGAGGATGACGTAGATAGGAGCATCCATAACCTTTCACGCCTCGGAGCAATGGGAATGAAGGAGACAGACAAGGTTGTACTCGACATCATGACGCATAAATCCTAGAATATCATATGAACAAGAAAAATCTAAGAAGCATACTTCTATCTGTTCTTCTCATTATTCTTTCTATAGCATATTATGCAATCATAGGAGGAGATGAAGCTACAGAGAATAGAAACGGATCAGAAATCGAACTCACAATGGCATACCCTGCCATCAATGAATCCGACTACATAATTGAGCATAACGACTATACCATTTCATATGACTCAAAGTCAAAGATTCCTGAATGGGTAGCATATGAGCTTACCCCTGACATGATGGGTAACACCAAACGAACAGGCAAACGCTTTCAGCAGGAGGACCTGGATATACCGCAGGCAAAAGACTCAGACTACACAGGATCCGGTTACACAAGAGGTCATATGGCACCAGCAGCCGATTTCTCAGCCACAGAGAAAAGCATGTGGGAGACATTCTACCTAACAAACTGCTGTCCTCAGACAGAGACCATGAACAATGGATGCTGGCAGGATCTTGAGAAGAAAGTACGCTCATGGGCTAAGAGATATGGTAGTGTATATGTCGTATCAGGACCAATAATCGGTAACAGCAGAAAGACTATCGGAAGCAGTAAAGTGGTAGTTCCAGAATCTTTCTTCAAAGCACTTCTAGCTAATGATAACGGAAACTGGAAAACGATTGCTTTCATAATGGACAATGATGAAGAGTTCCATAGCATGGATGACTCAGCCGTCACTATAAATGAGCTGGAAAGAATAACAGGACTCGATTTCTTCCCATCTCTTGACGACTCTATTGAAGAAACCGTTGAGGACTCATTTATCCTGAAATCCTGGGGACTTGGATACAGTAGAAATTAGGCAAGCAACTATCAAATATCGAATTGGACCTCATTTGAGGTCCTTTTTTATTATACATTTAGTCGCAATTTATATACATTTTATCCTTAATACGACATATTGTATAATAAAAAGGAATTTTTGCATAAATAATTTGGTTATTAAAAATAATTGATTCATTTTTGTGACCGCAAAATTATAAAAGAAGAGCAATGATTAATTTCGTAAAGAGATTCGAGGGCACTATCAAGGATTGTTGGGACAAGCCAGCCCTTACAGAATTTAGAAGCGAGACTATCACATATGGTGAACTCGCAAAGATAATTGAGACAAACCACCTTTATTTCGCAAAGCTTGGTCTTTGCAAGGGTGACAAGATTGCAATCAACGCAAAGAGTAGCGCTGAATGGGCAAAGATATTCATGTCTGCAGTAACAGGCGGATACGTAGCAGTTCAGCTATTCAACGGATACACACCAGAAGACACAAAGAACCTTGTCAATCACTCTGACAGCAAGATCTTCTTCACAGAGAAGCAGATCGTCGCAAAGATGGATTTCGAGCAGATGCCATGCATCTATGCTGCTATCGATCTTCACAGTGGAGAGATTCTTGCATCCCGTGGTGATTTTGAAAAGATCTACAACTCTAAGTATCAGCTTTTAGCTGAGGCATATCCTAACGGATTCAGTGCTGCTGATGTAAACTTCGGTGATATCGACTTAGATGAGATCTGCGGTATCAACTACACATCCGGTTCAACAGGAAGTCCAAAGGGCGTAATGCTTACTTTCAGAAACTTCTCAGCAAATGTTGAGTATGTATTTGAGCACCTTCCATACAGAAGGGGAGACAACTATGTGAGTGTACTGCCATATGCTCATATCTTCGGACTAACTTGTGACATGATCACACCTCTGTCAACTGGTCTTCACCTTGTAGTACTGTTCTTCCCACCAGTACCACAGTACCTCAAGCCAGCAATGGTTGAGTATAAGCCAAGACTTATGTTTGCGGTTCCTCTTATTCTTACTAAGTACAGTGAATACACAATCGGAGAATTCATTCACTCAAAGAGCGGCAAGGAAAAGCTTGCCAACTATGAGGAGAATCCAGATTTCTGCGATGCACTTAATACAATCTTCCTCAAATCACTTGGCGGTAACCTTGAGATGATCGCAACAGGTGGAGCTGCTATTCCATCAGACCTCGAGGAACTCCTCTGTACTAAGCTCAAGTCACCATTCATCACAGGTTATGGTATGACAGAGTGTGCACCAGTAATTGCTGTTGGAGAAATAGGAAAGTACAAACTCAAGTCAGTTGGTTTCCTCACAAAACCATTTGTTGAAGGAAAGATTGCTTCACAGGAACCTAAGTCTATCCCAGGAGAGCTCCTTGTCCGTGGTGATATTGTTTTCAAGGGATATTATAAAAATGAAGCTGCGACCAAGGCAGCTTTCACTGAGGATGGATGGTTCAGAACAGGCGATATGGGAGTTATTGACGAGGACGGAGTTCTCTTCCTCATGGGTAGATGCAAGAACATGATCCTTACATCTAACGGTCAGAACATCTTCCCAGAAGAGATTGAGGTTGTTCTCAACACTCTCCCTTATGTCGCTGAATCTCTCGTCGTAGAAAGAAACGGAAAACTTGTTGCTCTCATCGTTCCTAACGCTGACCAGGTAACAAACAGCGAGCTTTCTGCAGAGGCACTTGACCAGGTGATGAAGTCAAATATCGCTGTTCTTAACACAAAGATACCTGGATATTCTCAGGTTGGTGCATATGAACTTCAGATGTCTGCTTTCGCTAAAACGCCAAAGGGAAGCATCAAGAGATTCATGTACAAATAGTCAAAATTAGAACTTAACAAAACATCAATCAACCTATCTATTAAAGAAGGGTCTTCGTAAAAGAAGGCCCTTTACTATTATATACACCAGTGATAATCAGCATTTTACAAATAATATAGATTTATATTTTTATATAATTATATATCAATAATATGAAATAGATATTAAGAGCTTAAGTAAGATTATACGCAATATTAAGAATCATATTACACTAAGAAAAAAGAAATAACAAGAGAAATAAAGTAACAAACCATTAGAAAAGATTGTAGAAATATCGGTCTTTCTTCTAATTGAATTATTTTTGCACATCGAAAATTCAAAACCAATGAATACAATAGTAAAACAATTCGCAGCAATGGCCTTTGGTGCGATAGCACTTGCAGGCTGTTCATCAACAAGCGAGCAGAA
>JAKSJT010000163.1 GCA_024402125.1 Bacteroidales bacterium | reverse complement strand
GGATGTGACATACAGAGTAAGTTCATTGTGTCAGGATTCCAGTCATTCAAGGCCCTGTCATTATCACCATGCAAGCCTTTTGACAAGGATAGGGATGGCCTTAATCTCGGTGAGGCTTCAGCTGCGATGATCCTTTCTTCGGCTCCGTGCTTTACTAGAGACCTTGGATGGACTCTAGTCTCCGGATCCATTAGAAATGACGCCAATCATATCTCCGGACCATCCAGGACTGGTGAGGGGAGCTATAGGGCACTTATTGGAGCGTCCGGTGGAAGTGACAAGGAGAATATCGCCTTTGTCAATGTGCATGGAACTTCTACTCCATATAATGACGAGATGGAGTCCATAGCTCTAGGAAGAGCTGGACTTAACGAGTACCAGATCAATGCCTTGAAGGGAAACTATGGGCATACAATGGGAGCTGCTGGAATAGTGGAGTCAATCATCTCAATGAAGGCAGTCGAAAGGGGTATAGTCCTCCCGACAAAGGGATTTGAGAATATGGGCGTATCGGTTCCGGTCTCTGTCAGCTCAGAGACCCGTACAACAGCTAAGAGGAGCTTTGTGAAGCTTCTGTCAGGGTTCGGGGGATGTAATGCGGCTGCTCTTTTCTCAATGGATATCAAGGAGCCTCTCAATGTCTCACTAGATAAACCTTCATACAGGATTGTTCATAGTGTGGAGATCTCGCCAGAGGCTATTACTCTTGATGGAGAGTCCATTTCAGTTGAGGGATGCGGCAGGACTCTACTTGACAACGCCTATAGGAAGTATGTCGGAGACTATCCGAAATATTTCAAGATGGATACCCACTGTAAGGCTGGATTTGTGGCATCGGAACTTCTCTTGAAGGGAGAGGACGGAAGATTTAATCCCAGATCAGACAGATCCGTTGTCCTTATGGGATCAACTTCCTCCCTATGTAATGATGTCCATTACCAGGAGACAATCCAGAGTGAGGATAACTACTACCCGTCACCGTCGCTGTTTGTGTACACTCTTGCCAATATCATAACAGGTGAGATTTCAATTAGGAACAAGTATCTTGGTGAAACATCCTTCTATGTGCTTCCAAAAAAGGACGAGAAGCTCATGGAGCGATTTTTGAATGAAACATTTATGGACAAGGAAATCTCGTCTGCACTTTTCGGATGGATTGACTGCTACTCGGATGACAATTTCCATGTCAGCATGTCCCTTGTTCAAACTATTGACAGATAATATTTAACAGTAAATTAAAGATAATACATATGGAATCACTTATCAATACTCTTAAGGACCAGATCATTGAGGCTCTTAACCTTGAAGGCATGACAGCTCAGGACATTGACACTGATGCTCCTCTTTTCGGTGAGGGTCTTGGCCTAGATTCAATTGATGCGCTCGAGCTCTTCGTCCTCATGGAGAAGAACTATGGTATCAAGCTCTCCAAGCCAGAGGAGGGAAAGGCAATCTTCAAGTCTGTCGGTACAATGGCGGAGTATATTGCAAATAATAGAACAAAGTAAGAATTAGACTTTGAGTAGCCCAGTTCACATAACTGGCGCGGGAGTAGTCAGCGCTATAGGTCTTGATAAGGCTTCCACTTTGGAGTCCCTTGTTAAGGGAATATCCGGAGTGGAGAGAATCAAGTATCTGGAGACTTCTCATGATGAGTTCCCTGTTGGCGAGGTAAAGGCATCCAATGAGGAGCTTTGCTCCATCGTGGGAGTAGAGTTCTCGGATCTTGTTCCAAGGACAGCGCTTCTAGGTATGGTGGCCCTTAAGGAAGCTATTGGACAGGCAGGACTGAGCTCGGGGGATATATCTTCAGCAAGTCTTATTTCAGGCACCACAGTCGGTGGTATGGATAAGACTGAAAAGGTGTTCGGTGACCTTCCCTCTAAAGAAGAATGTGACCCGTACATCTCATCTCATGGCTGCGGAAGAACTACTGAAATCATGGCGGATGTCTTCGGCAAGTTCTCTTACCTGACAACAGTGTCGACAGCCTGCTCTTCTGCTGCGAACTCCATTCTTATGGGAGTCGAGATGATCCGACTTGGTAAGGCGGACATCGTAGTGGCAGGAGGAAGCGAGAGCCTTTCGAAGTTCCATCTCAACGGCTTCAATTCATTGAAGACCCTGGATACGGAGGCATGCCGTCCGTTTGACTTGACTAGGGCGGGTCTGAATCTCGGAGAGGGTGCAGCATTTGTCATCCTTGAGAGTGAAGCTTCTGTAAAAAGAAGAGGAGCAAAGGTTATCGGCGAAATACTTGGCTGCTGCAATGCCTGTGACGCGTTCCACCAGACAGCATCCTCTGCGGATGGAGAGGGAGCATTCCTTGCTATGACAGGAGCCCTTGCAGATGCTGGAGTTTCGGCTGATGATATCGACTATGTCAATGCCCATGGAACAGGAACACCAAACAATGACCTTTCTGAGAGTGCAGCTCTTAGAAGAGTCTTTGGAGATAATCTTCCACCAGTTTCATCAACCAAGTCATATACAGGACATACTACCAGTGCCTCGGGATCAATCGAAGCGGTGATTTCTCTTCTTTGTATCCAGAACGGAATAACTCCGTCGGGACTCAGATGTGAGAATCCGGATCCTGAGTGCATCTCTCAAGTCAGTGGTGATGTGACAGGAAAGAGAGTCAGGAAGGTCCTTTCCAATTCATTCGGTTTTGGAGGAAATGACTCTTCACTTGTGATTTCTGAGCCAATTGATACTCCATGTGAGAATGAGGCATATGAGCCAAAGTCCGTATATGTAAAGTCTGCAGCTGCTATTTCATCTCAGAAACCTCTATGTGATGACTGGATGACTGAGCCTGAAGCTATTGAGTCAAGACTGTCGTTCAGTCAGAATCCTGACTGGAAACCGTTCTTCACTCCAATGGAAGGAAGAAGACTTTCAAAGATCCTGAAGAGAGCCATCGCAACAAGCCTTACAGCTCTGAAGGACGCAGGTCTTGAGCAGCCAGGTGGAGTCATCACTGGAACAGGACTTGGATGCATCGAGAATTCGGAAGTGTTCCTTTCTGCGATCTGTACAGAAGGGGAGGAGTGCCTCAAGCCTACATTCTTTATGAATTCTACCCATAACACGGTCGGTTCCACCATCGGAATCCGAACAAAGTGTCATGGCTACAATACAACAATCTCGCACCAGAGCATTTCGTTTGAAAGTTCCCTTCTGGATGCGATCGACAAGTTTACATTAAGCCCTGTCAGAAACCTTCTTGTCAGTTCATTTGATGAGGTTACTCCAACATTCGGGAACCTTTTCAAAAAAGGTGGCAGGCTTTTTGGATTGGATAAACCGTACGGAGAAGCTGCTGCGTCATTTGTCCTGGATACGTACAAGGACGGTGCTCTCTGCAGACTCTGCGGAGTTTGGGTAAAGTACTGCCCGGAAGTTGAAGAAGTGAAGGACTCAATACTTGCGATGCTGTCAAAGGAGAACCTCTCCACAGCTGACCTTGTGATTTGTGCGGATACAAAGCTCCTTCCTGACTCACTTCATGGATGTGAAGTAAAGGACTATAGGGATGTATTCTGCGAGGGACAGTCGTATTCTGCGCTGGCATTCTACGCAGGAGTTCGACTTCTATGTGGAACAGGTCACAGAAGTGTTCTTATAGTTGGCTCTTCAGACAAGACTAACGTATCGGTTACTTTATTAAGGAAAGACTAGTTATGCTTAAGAGATATCTACTATCAGCCATTTGTCTTGTATGCTCTCTTACACTCGCTTTTGGACAGAACCTTTCTGAAAGCGAGAAGGAAGCTCAGATTACAAGGATCTCCGAGGTGACAAAGGGATTCAAGTCCATCTCGTGCGATTTCCTTCAGGTTAGGGAGTCCAGCCTTCTGGATCAGCCGGTAAAGAGCACAGGAAGCATGTACTACAAGGAATCGGACAAGCTTAGACTTGACTACAAGTATCCTGATGCGATGAGCTACATCATCAATGGCAGCGCATTCACTTCCATTGTGGGAAAGAAGGCTCAGACCATGGACCTTTCTTCTGCGAAGAAGGTTTCAGGCATGTTCAATTTCATCATGAGCTGCGTTACCGGTACATGCATAGCAGACAAGACAAGCTTCACAACTTCTGCTGTTAAGAAGGGCAATGACATTGTCGTTACTCTTATTCCTATCAAAAAGGATATCAAGCAGATGTTCTCCTCTTTGGAGATAA
This sequence comes from Bacteroidales bacterium, assembly GCA_024402125.1. GTDB lineage: Bacteria > Bacteroidota > Bacteroidia > Bacteroidales > UBA932 > Cryptobacteroides. Next base: position 2,528 of record JAKSJT010000163.1, on the reverse strand, counting down.
CATTCGATTCGAAGAGTTGTGTCGCCAAGACCATTCTTATGAACGAGAAGGGTGGTAACGTTACCACGTTCTCACTGTCCAATACCAAAACAGGAGTATCCCTTTCTGATACACTATTTAACAACTGATGAAGGAACTGTTTCTTAAGATACATGACGCCCTGTCGGCACGAAGAGGATTGACCGCAGCCCTGCTGGTCGTCCTTTTGTGCATTTGTGGAGGTCTTGTCCTTAGGATGCACTATGAGGAGGACATCACAGCCTTTCTTCCAACAGATCAGAAGAGTCAGAAGTACTCTTCAGTGTACAATTCCCTTGGTGGAGAAGATAAGATTGCAGTCTTTTTCCATATGGAGTCAGACCCGGATCCGGACCTTATCTCGGAAGCGATGGACAGGTTCGGGGAGATACTGTCAGAAAGTGATTCTACAGGACTGGTTGGCTCCGCTCAGATTACAGTTGATGAGGCATCCGTGTATGATGTCTTTGACTTTATAGGCGAGAACTATCCACTGTTTCTGCAGGATGAGGACTTCGCAAGGATGGATTCTCTACTGAGTGTTCCCGGGTATATCGAGGAGCAGATGGCATCGAACAGAAGAACTCTTCTTCTTCCTTCTGCAGGTATGATGGGAACCAACATCCAGTATGATCCTCTTGGTCTATTCACACCTGTTCTTCTTCGTCTTCAGGGCCTTGATCCGACGGGAGGCAGCACCATAATTGATGAGCATCTTTTCACAGCGGACATGACAAGAGGCTTCGCCTTTGTCAATTCTCCGTTCGGAACGGCTGAGTCCGGTATGAATTCTCTTCTGGTGGAGCTCCTTGACAAGACTGCGGACAAGACCATACTGGAGTATCCTGATGTCAGGATATCCAGTATCGGAGGTCCAGTCATAGCTGTTGCCAACTCTTCCCAGATAAAGAAGGACAGTATCCTGTCCGTTGTGATAGCGATGGCGCTGATCCTTTTGGTTCTATACCTGTCATTCAAACGCTTCAAGGACATTTTCTGGATAGCGTTCTCGATATTCTGCGGAGCTGCTCTAGCTATGGGCATGATAGCTCTTTTCAAGGATTCGATATCCATTATCGTCCTTGGAATCGGTTCCATAATCATCGGAATTGCAGTCAATTATCCACTTCATTATATTGACCACCTGAAGCATCAGCCAGACCCTAGGGAGGCCCTCAAGGAGATGGTTTCACCACTTGTTGTCGGCAATGTGACAACGGTGAGTGCCTTCGCCGCACTCTTCCTTCTGAAGGCAAAGGCGCTACATGACTTTGGTCTTGTGGGTGCTCTTGTGCTAGTTGGAACTATCATCTTCTCGATGGTGTTCCTTCCTGTTTTTGTAAGAAAAAGGGAGCCTGCCAGGAATACGGTAAGACTTGATTTTGACAGGCATGTGACTCTCACTAGAGGACAGAGAAGACTGATGCTTGTCCTGTTTGTCCTCTTGACTTCAGTCCTTGGATATTATGGAAGCAGGACATCCTTTGACTCGGATATGCATCATATCAACTATATGACTGCAGATCAGGCAAGGGACCTTGACCTTCTGTCTTCATTGCAGGGAGAGGACCCGTCAAAGGTGACTGTCTACGGAGTTGGAGTCTCTTCTGATATGGAGTCTCTTCTTCAGAATAGTGAGTCGATGCTGGCTTCTGTAAGGGGTAGTCAGGGCGTTGAGTCAGTAAGCTCGATAGGAGACTTTATCCCATCTTTAAGAAGGCAGAATGAGACCATTGAAAAGTGGAATTCCTTCTGGGAAAATCATCCTGATGTGATTTCCAGAATGAATGCGGCCGCTTCAGAGAACGGGTTCAGACAGAATGCTTTCGCACTGTTTACCGAAAGCGCCAGACAAGGTCTTGAACCGCTGGAGTATGAGGAGTTTGAACCGATAGTAGATGCCCTTGGACAGACCTTTATTCTGGATGGTGAGAACGGTCAGAAGAAGATAGTGAACTATATCAATGTGAAGACTGATTGTGCGGAGTCTCTGAAGGCAGCCTGGAACGCTTCATCCCCTGATGAGGACACCTCGTTCTTCTTTGATTCATCAGATGTCGGCAACCAGCTTGTATCGCTTCTTTCAGATGATTTCAACAATGTCGGATTCCTGTGCGGATTCATAGTGTTCTTCTTCCTATGGGTGTCTTTCGGCTCATTGGAGCTAAGCCTTCTGAGCTTCCTTCCGCTGGCTGTCAGCTGGCTGTGGATCCTTGGAATCATGAACCTTACCGGTATCCAGTTCAATATCGTCAACATCATACTTGCTACATTCATCTTCGGTCAGGGAGATGACTATACGATCTTCATAACAGAGGGCCTTATGTACGAGTATGCTTATCATAAGAAGATCCTGTCATCGTACAAGAACTCGGTAGCGATGTCTGCCATTATCATGTTCATTGGTATCGGAGCCCTTATCATATCAAGGCACCCTGCCATGAAGTCTCTTGGACAGGTGACCATCATCGGTATGTTCACTGTGGTTCTGATGGCATACTACCTGCCGC
>JAKSJT010000162.1 GCA_024402125.1 Bacteroidales bacterium | reverse complement strand
CGTCGCCACGACGAGCGGCAGCAAGAGCACCCTTCTTGTGTCTGTACTCCTTCACGAACTCAGCAGGAACTGTATAACCAGGACCACCCTGTCCGTATGTTGCCTTTGCCTCAGGATCCTTTGAGTTAGGGTCTCCACCCTGAATCATGAATCCCTTGATTACTCTATGGAAAAGAAGACCATCATAATAACCCATAAGTGCAAGCTTTGCGAAATTCTCACGATGCTTAGGAGTATTCTTATAAAGCTTGATCTTCATATCTCCGAGGTTTGTCTTGATGACAAAAACTGGCTCCTCTGGAAGCTGAGCGAGCTTCTCCATAGCTGTTGCCTCTTTCTTTGCTTTCTCTACTGCAGCAATAGAATCAGCCTGAGCCTGAGCTTTAGCTGCTGCTTCAGCCTCAGCTGCTGCCTTCTTTGCACCACCGTTACAAGATGCAATCATTGCTACCATTCCTAGGCAGCAAAGAGCTTTTAAAAAAATGCTTTTCATATTCGTATATAAATTTGTTTCCTCTTTAATAGAATCGGAAAGCAAAAATACTTATTTTTGATTAATAATCGTATAGAGTCACCGTTATGAATCTCAAATCATTACTAAAAGATACAGCCATCTATGGACTGAGCAGTATTGTAGGACGATTCCTGAACTACCTGCTTGTTCCTCTTTATACAACTAAAATTGCAGCGGAAAGCGGAGGTTACGGAATAGTAACAAACCTGTATGCATATACTGCATTCTTCCTTGCTCTTCTGACTTTCGGTATGGAAACCACTTTGTTCAGATTCTCCAATAAGCAGGAGGAAGATCCTAACAGAGTGTTTGGAACTTCTCTAAGACTTGTAGGAGGAGTTGCACTTTCATTCCTTGCTCTAGTTATACTACTTCTCAATCCTATATCCAGAGCCCTTGGATATGCTTCACATCCGGAGTATGTAGGATGCATGGCTGCAATTGTATCACTTGATGCTTTCCAGGCAATCATGTTCTCAAGACTGCGTCAGCAAGGAAAAGCAATCAAGTTCATGCTCCTGAAGTTCGCCTTCATCATTCCGAATGTGCTGCTGAACCTTTTCATCTTCCTTGTAATGCCGAAGATGTTCGGCAGCTTCCCTGCACTTCAGTCCATGTACGAGTCATTTGATTACGGTGTAGGACTTATCTTCTTTGTCAATCTTATCTGCACCGCATGTGTGACATTTGGATTCATCAATGAACTCAAGGGTCTTAAATACAAATTTGACTCCGGTCTTGCCAAAAGAATGCTCAAATACACCTGGCCACTTCTTATTCTCAGTCTTGTCGGTATTCTCAATCAGGTAGCGGACAAGATCCTTTTCCCTTACCTCATGCCAGGAGAGGAAGGAACCGTTCAACTTGGTATCTATGGAGCATGCGTTAAGATTTCCATGATCATGGCACTTCTAACCCAGGCATTCAGATATGCATTCGAGCCTATCGTATTCAATGGAAGCAGGGATTCAAAGAGCCCAGATACCCTAGCAGACGGAATGAAGTTCTTCGTAATCTTCACTCTCCTTGCATTCCTGGCCGTAGTATTCTACATGCCAATCCTAAAGCACCTTGTAGGCCGTACATACTGGGAAGGTCTCGGAGTAATTCCTATCGTAATGATGGCTGAGATTTTCATGGGTATCTATTTCAATCTTTCATTCTGGTACAAGCTCTCTGACCAGACCCTCTGGGGAGCTGGAATGAGCGGTTTTGGAGCTGCAGTCATGATTGCGGTCAATGTCATCTTTGTCCCTAAATACGGGTATTACGCTTGCGCTTGGGGTGGATTCGCAGGATACGGATCAGCCATGATTCTAAGTTATGTCATCGGACAGAAGAAATACAAAATCCCATATGACATGAAAAGCATCCTTGGATTCTTCGCTATTGCTGCTGTTCTTTACATCGCATCAAAGGCTATCGAATCTACAGGTATCAATGACATCATGCTTATGGGTATCAACACTGTCCTTATAGGAGTATTTGGTGGAGCAATTGTTCTCAATCTTCTTAAAAGCAGAAAGAAGACCGCATAGGTCTTCTTCCACAATTGATACTCTATTAAGTTCATAAATACAGTAATGGCCGACTTTTTCAAGCCGGCCATTATTATTTATTGGAACGTCCAGTAATTAGTCAGCGAGAGTGAATCTCTTCATAACGATTACCTTAGCATCCTTGTCAGCTGCTGCGAGAGCTGCCTTAACAGTCTCCTTGCTGTCGCTGAGCTGGTACTCCTGCTCCTCGAGAGTGTTCTCCTTAAGGAACTTCTGTACACGACCCTTAGCGATGTTCTCGATCATTGCCTCGTTAAGGTTAGCTGCCTTCTCTGCTGCAACAGTCTTGATAATCTCACGAGCCTGGTCAGCCTGCTCTGGTGTAAGCCATCCCTTAGCTGTGTTAGACTCAATGTGATCCTCGCTGACAACGTGTGCAGGGTTGATACCAGCCTTCTTAAGAGCTGCCTCAACTGCCTTCTGGATCTGCTCATCCTTTGTCTTCTGGATAGCTACTGACTTCTCCTCGTCAAGAACTGCCTGAGGACAATCAGAAGCAGCGATACATACAGGGTTCATAGAAGCAACCTGCATAGCGATACCCTTAGCGATAGACTCTGGAACTTCCTTGTTGAAACCAACGAGAGCACCAAGCTTGTTGTTGATCTTGTGGATGTAGCCATAGATGAATGGAGCCTCAACTGTTGCATAGTATGCAAGAACGTGCTTCTCACCTGTCTTACCTGTCTGAGCAGAGATGTTGCTCTCTACTGTGTGACCGTCAGCCATAGTAGCTGCCATAAGGCCCTCTACATCTGCTGGAACTGTAGCGATAGCTGCGTCTGCGATACCCTCAGCGAGAGCCTGGAAATCAGGAGTTGCTGACACGAAGTCAGTCTCACAACCAAGGCTTACAAGGATACCCTTCTGTCCGTCGATACGGAGAAGTACCTTACCCTCTGAAGTCTCACGGTCTGCACGCTTAGCTGCAACCATTTTACCTTTTTCACGGATGATCTCTACTGCCTTGTTGAAGTCGCCTTCAGCCTCCATAAGAGCCTTCTTGCAATCCATCATACCAGCACTAGTCATCTTACGTAACTTCATTACGTCAGCTGCTGTAATATTCATATTGTTGGATTTTTAATATTTTCGGGTTAAAAAAGAATAAAAAAGCCTATGCGAACTATTCCCTGATATCAGGAAAGGGTGCGCACAGGCCTTAAACTATTATAGACAGAGCTTATTCAGCATCAGCCTTAGGAGCCTCAGCCTCTACGTCTACTGGCTTAGCACCCTTGCGAGCGCGAAGCTTCTTAGGAGTAGCCTTTACAGATGCCTCCTCAGCAGCAGCCTCTTTGTCTTTCTCAAGCTTTCTTTCGTCGAGTCCTTCCTGGATAGCCTTGCAAAGTGTATCAACAACGAGTTCGATAGACTTAGCAGCGTCATCATTTGCCGGAATCACGTAATCAATCGGAGTAGGATCGCAACATGTATCAACCATAGCGAAAACCGGAATGTTAAGGCGGTTAGCCTCCTTAACTGCGTTGGCCTCTTTCTGAACGTCTACTACGAAAAGTGCTGAAGGAAGACGGCTCATATCCTTAATTGAGCCGAGGTTAAGCTCGAGCTTCTCGCGCTGACGAGTTACCTGAAGGCGCTCTCTCTTAGCGAGCTTCTCGAATGTACCATCTTCAATCATCTTGTCGATGGTATTCATTTTCTTTACTGCCTTACGGATTGTTGGGAAGTTAGTAAGCATACCACCTGCCCATCTCTCTGTAATAGATGGCATATTGACTGATGCAGCCTTTTCTGATACGATCTCTTTTGCCTGCTTCTTTGTGGCAACGAAGAGAATCTTGCGGCCTGAACGAGCGAGCTCCTTCATAACTGCTGCTGCTTCGTCGATCTTTACGACTGACTTGTGCAGGTCAATAATATGGATTCCGTTCCTTTCAATGAAGATATAAGGAGCCATTTTAGGATTCCATTTTCTTGCCAAATGTCCGAAGTGAACACCTGCATCAAGCAATTCTTGGAAATTTGTTCTTGGCATTGTTTTTTAAAATCTTTGTGTTTTAAACTTTCCCTCCAGGGTATTGCCATACACTCTGTTGGGCCTCTTTTCATCAATTCCGGAAGTAACGGTCTAACCGGTCTCCAGAATTTTCCGCAGTTTCGGCAATCCTTTAAGCAGCATCTTGGAATTCGCATCCCTCCGATGGTCCAAGGATTTCTGCACCGAACTGTGCAATTTTTGTTTTGTAAATCAGGGCGTGTAAATTAACGCTTGCTGAACTGGAAGCGTCTACGTGCACCAGGCTGACCAGGCTTCTTTCTCTCGACCTCGCGAGAGTCGCGTGTGAGGAATCCAGCAGCCTTAAGAGCAGAACGATAAGCCTCTTTGTCAATCTCGCAAAGTGCGCGAGAAATTCCAAGTCTTACTGCCTCTGCCTGGCCTTTGATACCACCACCAGCGAGGGTTACCTTTACGTCAAACTGACCTTCACACTGTGCAACTGCAAATGGCTGGTTTACAATATAACGAAGTGCATCCTCTTTGAAATAATCTGCGAGGTCACGGCCGTTGATTGTAACGTTGCCTTTTCCAGCTGTAAGGTAAACGCGAGCAACAGCTGATTTACGTCTTCCAAGGGCGTTTGTCTGTTCCATTTACTCTGTTTAGATTTCGTTTAACTTAATTGGTTTTGGGTTCTGTGCCTGATGAGGATGCTCAGGACCTGCATAAATGAACAGGTTGTTGATGAGCTTGTCACCAAGACGGGTCTTAGGGAGCATACCTTTTACTGCTCTTCTGACCAACTCAGTAGGTCTCTTTGCAAGAATCTCCTTAGGTGTTGTGAAACGCTGTCCACCTGGATAACCAGTGTAGCGAACATAAACACGATCAGTCATCTTCTTACCCTTGAGTGCCACCTTCTCAGCGTTGATAACGATAACATTGTCACCGCAATCTACGTTAGGAGTAAAACCTGGCTTTGTCTTGCCACGGAGGACAAGAGAAACTCTAGAAGCAAGACGACCGAGTGCAAGATCTGTTGCATCAATAACGACCCACTCCTTGTTTACAGTTGCCTTGTTAAGGGATACTGTCTTGTAACTTTGTGTGTCCACTGTCTTGATCTTTAAATGGTTAATAATAAAAAATGCGATCCCTACTCTACATAGGGGGTGCAAAGGTAGCAAAAAAAATTATATTGTCAAAATTTCTAGTAATCCTTACGGAAGTTGCGGAGCGCTGTCATCAGCGTGTCATAGAAAACTTCCCTCTCATGATCCGACAGGAAATCCACTTCGATTGGTACATCGAAGAGTCTTACTTTCAACTCATCTGGAATCTTATCGTAGTCCAGAATTCTCATGCTATCCTTCTCAGTTGTTGCCACAACAGCTGTTGGCCATGTCTTGATGGCCTTTGTGATGGATGCGATATCCATCCTTGAATAATTGTGATGGTCCTGATATTTGAATCTCTTCACAATCTGGTAATTGTCGCTCAGATACATTCTGAGAGGAGTATCCTTGGCAATACCGGAGAAGAGGACCAGTTTCTTTGAATATATATATCTGGAATCAGCTTCCTCATATAGTGGCGAAAGAGGACAATAGTGGATGGCTGTAAAAAGGACCATCTTCGGCTCACCCTTAGGGTCAATACCCCTACATGTCTCCAGATCATAATCCTTGATACCCAAAGATGCTGCCCACTGAACCTTTTCCTCATCTTCCATATATGTAGGGCACTTGGTGACAATGATGACATCAGCATAGTGAAGTCTTTCAGGGAGGTCACGAAGTCTGCCTAGCGGAAGAAGCTTATCTTTATATATAGGTCTATTGTAATCGACAAGTACGATATTGAAATAAGCCTTGAGTGCTCTATGCTGGAATGCATCATCAAGCACAATCAAATCAGACGTTTCAATATCTTTATTCTCACACTTACGAGCTCTTTTTGAAGTCTTCAGAAGTTCAGGATGCACAAGGAACTCGCATCCCTCTGCTCTCTTTCTGTCAACAGCCACTGTAACTGCAGGGAATTTCTTTTTGATCTGAAGAGGTTCATCGCCAAAGAACTTTGGAGAACCGCCTCTCATTACCAGCTGGAATCCCCCTGATGTTCTCTTATGGCCACGAGACAGGACAGCTACATTTCTGTATGCCCAGTCATCGCTGTTAAGAAGAGTCTTCAGAATCATCTCCGTATGTGGAGTCTTACCTGTTCCCCCGGCCGTGATGTTTCCTATACAGATTGTAGGGACTTCACACTTATGCACCTTGTACATCACGCCATGATCATACATAGCGTGTCTAAGTTTCAATATACCGTAATATGGTGCTAAAAGTATCTTGTCAAGCATAGGGGTGCAAAGATAGTAAATTATTTTAGTGTACTGCTACACCCCATAAACATTTGAACTGCCTTCAATCTGCTCACTTCCCCACTTCTCCTCAATATAAGAAAGTAGTTCCAGAACCTTTTGAGGGTCAGTTTCTGTGACTAGCTTTATTCTGGTATCCTTGAAATCAGGAAGGCCCTTGAAATAGCATGACAGATGCCTTCTCATCTCAAACACACCTCTGACATCGCCTTTTAGTCTCAAAGACAAGTCATAGTGGCGTTTTGCTAAAGCGACCCTGTCAGAAACGCTCATAGGAGGAAGTTCCTGGCCTGTTTTCAGATAGTGCTTG
>JAKSJT010000161.1 GCA_024402125.1 Bacteroidales bacterium | reverse complement strand
CTGGAATATCGGCTGGAACAGAAACCTGCGAAGAAGGTGGTAATTCGGTTCCGGAAATACCTCAAAACAGTGCATAGAGAAGTGGCCGGTCCAAGTGGATTCGCCGCTTCTTTTTCGTTTAAAGAAACAGGCAAAAAATCCTTGCCTAAGCGCTCTTTAACTTTCGAAGGTAGAGAGATTAACGCTCAATTGAGAAAAGGGTTGGGAAAATGAAGAAATAATTGAAAAATATCTTATTAAAATATTTGAATAATTAAATTATTTACATACTTTTGCACTCCTTGAAAATTGAACGCACGATGATGATGTCAACAATAAAGCACGCCAAATCTATAAAGCAGGTCAGCAGCTTGCCTGGGCGTCTTTTTGTCTAAACAACATCAACATAAATAGACAGAATACGGGCGGCCCAAAGGCTGCCCTTTTTTATGCTCATATGGATTTAGAACTTTTCATGCAGATGCTCTCTATTGAGTCTACCTCCGGTAGCGAAAGACCCTTCGCGGAGTTCCTTGCTACCAGACTTAAGACTGATGGGTGCACCGTACAGACATTCGAGGTAGGGGATGGGACCCTTAACCTTCTTTTCAGCTGGGGAACTCCAGAGATTGTGTTCTGTACACATATGGACACGGTTCCTCCTTATATCGTTCCGAATACTGAAAAGATGGAAAATGGCGATATGAAGATTACAGGACGCGGATCCTGTGATGCCAAGGGACAGATCTTCTCTCAGTACAGCGCTTGCGTTGAACTTGAGAAAAGAGGATGTTCAGGATTCGGACTACTGCTTCTAAGCGGAGAGGAGACAGGATCATTCGGTGCAAAGGCATTTGTTAACCAGTGGCCTGGAGCCAAGTACGTCATTGTCGGAGAACCGACAGACGGAGCTATGGTCTCAGCCAGCAAGGGAACAAAGTCATTCGCCCTCACTTTCAGGGGAAAGAGTTTCCACTCCGGATATCCTGAGATGGGTGAGAGTGCAGTGGAGAAGTTCGTTGATTTTATGAACAAGCTTCGCTCAGCCGATTTCCCAATTGATCCGGTACTTGGAAACACAACCTACAATGTCGGAAAGCTAGTCAGTGACAATCCTCAGAATATCCTTAGTGACTGTCTTAAATGCAGGGTCTACTTCAGGACAACCTTCGCTTCCGACAAGATAGTGGAGGAGTGGATGAGTTCACTTGAGGGAGTCGAGGTGGAAGCATTCGGAGGAGACACTCCAATGCACTACACAACACTGGAAGGGTTCAAGAGAAAGACCGTCGCTTTTGGAAGTGACACACCTAGACTTACAAACTTTGAGAACAAGATTCTGTGCGGACCGGGATCAATCCTGGTAGCTCATAGGGACGAGGAGAATATCCTTCTGTCTGAGCTTCAGGAAGGAATGGACAACTGCATAAGATTCTACGAAATGTTGAAAGAAAAGAAATAATAATAAATAAAGAACTTTAGAATAGCTATGATTGTAATGAAGTTTGGCGGTACATCTACCGCTGGATGCGAGCAGATTAATAGATTGGTTTCTATTGTGGCAGGCAGATTGGACCAGGTTCCAATTGTTGTTGTTTCTGCAATGTCAAAGGTTACTGATACCCTTTACAAGATATCAGCAGCTGCAGAGGCTAAGGACCTTGCTACAACTCTTGACCTTGTTGATGGTCTTCGCTCTCGTCATATTCAGGTTGCTGAGGAACTCCTCGGAAACAATGCAGGACTTCTTCTTCCTGCAACATCAAAGATCAACGAGATCTGCGATGAACTCGAGTCCTTCACATCTGCAGTTTGTGCCCTTGGTGAACTCTCAGACAGAAGCAAGGCAGTTATCGTGTCAAACGGTGAGCTCCTTTCTTCAACTCTGGTTGGTTACGCCATGGAGAACATCGGCATCAAGACACAGTGGATTGATGCAAGAGAGATGATGATAACAGGTGACAACTATCTCTGCGCAGAGCCTGACCTCGCTGAAATCAACCAGCGAGTTCCTGCTGTAGTTGCTGATGCTCTTTCAGATCACCAGGCAATCATCACACAGGGATTCATCGGATCAAACAAGGCAGGTATCCAGACAGTGCTTGGCCGTGGCGGTTCAGACTACTCGGCATCCCTTATCGGTGCTGCAATCGATGCAAAGGTCATCGAGATCTGGACAGACGTTGACGGAGTGCTTACAGCAGATCCTAGACGCGTTCCAGGCGCAAAGCCACTCGAGAAACTCTCATTCGAGGAGGCAGCTGAGATGGCTCACTTCGGAGCTAAGGTGCTTCACCCTCTTACAATCGAGCCTGCAGTGAAGAAGGAGATTCCGATCTATGTGCTCAACTCTTATAAGCCAGAGGCTAAGGGAACAGTTATCCTTAAGAGCGATCTTATCGAGGACGGTGTGAAGTCAGTTTCATTCAAGGAGAATATCCGCGTTATCAATATCTTCTCAACAAAGATGATCAATGCTACAGGCTTCCTCGAGAAAGTGTTCGACATCTTCTCAAAGAACAATGTATCTGTTGACCTTATCAGTACATCTGAGGCAAATATCTCCGTTACAATCGACGCTGCAGCAAAGAATGTTGACAAGGTTGTCAGCGAGCTTTCTGCATTCGCAGAGGTTGAGGTTGATGACAACAAGGCTCAGGTATCACTGATTGGTAAGAACCTCGTTAACATGAATGGTATCATGACAGGCATGTTCGAGTCTCTTGCCAGCACTAAGCTCTATATGGTTTCACAGGGTGCATCTAACATCAATGTCAGCGTAGTAGTTGACAAGGAGGCACTTGATGCATCCATCAACAAAATCCATAAGTCAATCTTTGAGTCGTAGGCGAGGTATGAAGGTCATGATTTCAGGATATGGCAAGATGGGCCATATGGTGGAGAAATGTCTCCAGGAAAAGGGTATAGAGTGTGCAGGTGCAAGTGAGGACATCACAGCGACTGATCCTGAACTTGCTAAGCAGTGCGTCTGTATCGACTTCACAACCCCAGCTGCATTCAGAAGCAACTACAAGTTCCTTGCTGAGAACTTCAAGGCTGTTGTCATCGGTACAACAGGCTGGAACGACATCAAGGATGATGTGATCTCATGCTTTGTAAAGAATAATACTCCGATGATCTATTCATCAAATTATTCTGTTGGTGTCAATGTCCTCTTCTATGCAGTAGACTATGCTGCAAAGCTCTTGAAGGATAACGGCTACTCAAGCTACATTGAGGAGAAGCATCACTGTCATAAACTAGACCGTCCTAGCGGTACAGCTAAGACTCTGGAGTCTATCGTAGCATCAGCTCTTGGTCAGAATCCTGACATGGCATCAGTCAGATGCGGTGAAATCGCAGGAATCCACGAGGTCGGCTTCGAGGGTCTAAATGACAGAATCACCATTAGACATGAGGCTTTCTCCAGAGCCGGTTTTGCAAGCGGAGCAGTTGACGCTGCTATCATTGCAGATACAATGGAAGGCGTTCATGAGTTCAAGGACATTATTTTTAGCAGATAATTTATGAGTAACCATATATTTTTCAAGGGTTGCGGTACAGCCCTATTGACACCATTCAAAAATAATGGAATGGAGGTAGACTATGATGCTATGGCTAAGCTTGTCGACAGACAGGTGGAGGCAGGTATCCATTTCCTCGTTCCACTCGGAACATCCGGTGAAACACCATGTTTGACTGATGTCGAGAAGATTAAGATCATTCAGGTAACAAAGGAGCATGCAGCTGGTAAGCCAATTGTAGTTGGTGGCGGATCAAACTCCCTCCAGCAGACAATCCAGAACATCAAGTTCCTCGAGCCATTCGAGCCAGATGCATTCCTCATCGTTGTGCCTTATTACAACAAGCCTACCCAGAAGGGACTTTTCGAGTACTTCAAGGCAGTTGCAGGATCAACAGACAAGGATATCATCCTCTACAATGTTCCTGGAAGAACAGGAGCTAATATCGAGGCAGAGACAACTCTTCGCCTTGCTGAGGAAGTGGAGAACATCGTAGCTGTGAAGGAAGCATCAGGAAGATATGCACAGATTTCCCAGATCATCAGAAACCGTCCGGAGGGATTCTCTGTCCTTAGCGGAAACGATGATGAGGTTCTTTCACTCATGGCAACAGGTGCTGACGGAGTTATCAGTGTTGCATCAAATGTAGACCCTGCCAGAATGGTAGGTCTTGTTGAGGCTCTCCAGAAGGATGACATGAAGACAGCAAGAGCTCTTCACTATAAGCTTATGCCTCTTATGAAGAACTGCTTCGTTGAGAGTAACCCAATCCCAGCTAAGGCAGCACTCTCTCAGCTTGGTCTTATGGAGAACAGTCTCAGACTTCCTCTCTTCCCAGCAACAGAGGAGACAGAGCAGATCATTAGAGAAACACTCGCAGAACTTTTCTAGACTATGGCACAGACAGATATGGAAAGATTCCTCGAAGTGATGGAGGGTCTTGAAAACGGATCAGTAAGAGTTGCCCAGAAGGAAGGTGATTCATGGGTGGTGAACTCTTGGGTCAAGGAAGTTATCCTCATGGGATTCCGTCTAGGAAAGCTTACAGACATGACTTCAGGCGAGTTCTCATTCATTGACAAGGACACATACCCAGCTAGAAAGTTCTCAGTATCTGACAGCGTCAGAGTTGTTCCAGGAGGCAGCTCAGGCAGACGTGGAGCATTCGTTGCACCAGCAGTTGTCATCATGCCACCATCATATATCAATGTCGGTGCGTATGTGGACGAAGGAACAATGGTTGACTCTCATGCTCTTGTGGGATCATGTGCTCAGATCGGAAAGCATGTTCACCTCTCAGCAGCATCGCAGATTGGTGGAGTGCTCGAGCCAGTAGGTGCTCTTCCAGTTATCGTTGAGGATAATGTATTCATCGGCGGAAACTGCGGTATCTACGAGGGAACTATCCTTAAGGAAGGTGCAGTTATCGGAACAGGCGTTATCATCAACTCATCAACAGCTATCTATGATGCAGTAAACGGCACATGGATCAGAAAGAACGAGCTTGGTCAGATCGTGGTTCCTGCAGGTGCTGTAGTTGTAGCAGGTTCACGTCCTGTAACAAAGGGCCCAGGTGCTGAGGCAGGAATTCATCTCTACTGTCCTGTAATTGTAAAGTACAGAGACTCAAAGACAGATTCATCAATCACACTTGAAGATCTGCTTCGATAAATTAGTAAGAACGATTACATAATGGTATACGACGGATTTTTTTCAAAAGACGTATCGAACTTTTTCCGTTCACCGGTCAGAGAAATCTTCAAGAGGGTAGACCTCTCGAAGATTTACTCGTTTGCAGGAGGATACCCTTCAGCAAGCACATTCCCGCTTGAGGACATCAAAAGAATCTCCTCTGAGGTGATTGACCGTTACGGAGCAAAGGCATTCCAGTATGGAGCAACTCAAGGGACTCCTGAACTTCGTTCAGCAGTTGCGCAGAGATATGGTGTTCCTGTTGAGAATGTCCAGATCACATCTTCTTCCCAGCAGGGAATTGATGTCTGCACAAGAGTGCTTGTGGATCCAGGTGATGTAATCCTTACATCCAATCCATCTTACCTTGGTGCGATCCAGTCATTCCGCTCATATAGAGCAGACATCATGGGCGTTGCTCACAGATCTGATATCATCGAGTGGGAGAAGGCTTGGAGAAAGGCAATCGATTCATGCATAGCTGAAGGAAAGAAGATAAAGTTCCTCTATATGATTCCGGACTTCCAGAACCCATCTGGAGAGACCCTTAATTTCGAGGAGAGACTTCTTATCGCATCTCTTGCCAGGGAGTATAACTTCCTCATTGTTGAGGATAGCCCATACAGGGAACTTCGCTACGAAGGTGAGAGCGTTCCGACAATCTACAACATTGCTCCTGAGAGAACTCTTCATTTGGGATCATTCTCAAAGATTCTGGCACCAGGATTCCGTCTTGGATGGATTCTCGGAAACGTTGAGCTCCTTGACAAGATCTATGTCTGCAAGCAGTCCCTTGACCTCTGTCCTCCTATAATGGACCAGTATATCGCAGCAGAGTTCCTCTCTTCAGGTCTACTTGATGAGAACCTTCAGAAGAGTATTGATCTCTATAGGACAAAGAGAGACATCCTTCTTTCACTTCTGAAGAAGTACATGCCAGAGGGAGTCAGCTGGACTCATCCGGAGGGAGGCCTCTTCCTGTACCTGACTCTTCCGGAAGGATTCGATGTGGTGGATTTCTACGACACAGCACTTGACAATGAAGTGGCATATGTTGCAGGTAACTTCTTCTGCACAGATGGATCAGGAAGGAACACCATGAGAATGAACTTCTCTTTCCTTGATACTGAGAGAATGGAAGCCGGAGTCAAGATCCTTTCAGATCTTATCAAGGCTGAACTATCGAAATAGATTTGCTATATTTGAGGACAATCAAATTAGCAATGACAACAACTAAGAATACTCCTCTAATACTTCACCGTTTTGTCTCTCCAGTTGGAGAGATTGAACTTGGAAGTGTAGGGGAGTATCTTGTTATGTGCGACTGGATAGTTGAACCTCATCACTCGAAAGTACTCGGCTCCATATGCAAGGAACTTGGATGTGTGCCTACCGAGGGATCATCTTTGGTGATTCAGAAAGCAGTAGAGCAGCTGACAGAGTACTTTGAAGGAAAGAGAATAGTATTTGATGTGCTTACGCTTCTTTGTGGAAATGAATTAAAACGTGATGGACACGATATTCCATTTGAAACATTCT
>JAKSJT010000160.1 GCA_024402125.1 Bacteroidales bacterium | reverse complement strand
AAGGCGCTCACTTCTCTTGATACATACAGAAGCAAATATCCTAACGGTGTGAAGGTGTCTCAGGCTGATTTCTATACTGCGGAAAGTCTTCTTTCACTCGGACAGAAGGAGTCTGCGGTTGACTACTACAAGAAGTCAATGGTTGCTTCTAACCCATACCTTGAGTCTGCACTTGTCAAGTACTCGGATCTTTCATACTCGATGGAACATTATGCTGATGCATATTCGGGCTATTCTAGACTTCTTTCAGAGGCTAAGATGGACCAGAACAGGAAAACAGCCCAGAACGGTATGATGCGGTCAGCATTCCGCGGAAAGGACTACTCTTCAGCTCTAGTGAGCGCCGATAGAGTAAAGAACGATAAAGAAAGCTCAGCAGTTCTAGTCAGGGAGGCTGATTATGTGAAGGCTAAGTCATATCTTGCAACCAGCCAGAGAGACAAGGCGTTCGAAATTCTTACCCACCTTGCTAAGTATCCTTCAACAAATGAAGGTGCTGAGGCTTCTTACCTCATCATCCAGGATGCTTACGACCAGGGTAACTTCGATAAGATCCAGGACAGAGTATTTGACTTCGCTGAAAAGGCAGAAGGTCAGAACTACTGGCTTGCAAAGGCATACATCGTACTTGGTGACACATATGTAGAGAATGATAACCTTTCTCAGGCTAAGGCAACATTCGAGAGCCTCCGTGACGGTTACACTTCTACAGGTTCATCTGACGATGTCCTTGACAATGTTGCAATGAGACTTCAGAAACTTGAAAAGCTCCTTACAAAATGAGAAATCAAAACACAATTATAGCAGTTGCTGCGGCTATGTTCCTCGGCACTGCAGCATCGGCTCAGAATCTGAATCCGACAGTTCAGGTTACCAGATCTTACGAAGGAAAACTGGTTCAGGCAAACAAGCCTGAAATGGTAATGGCTGTGCCTGACTCTCTGCTCAAGGTTAAAGTGGACTTCGACTACTCCGTATTCGAGACACCTTATCAGGGAGCTTATGAGTTCAGCCCATACATGATGGACATGAAGCCTCAGCCAAATGCATATACAGGAAGAAACCTGTATGTCAAGGCTGGTGCTGGTTATCTTCTCAATCCTGAATTCACAGCTGTTTATTCGCCAGCATTGAAGGGAAGATTCCAGACAAACTTGTATGGATTCCATAAGTCATTCTTTGGCAAATATAAGACTGTTGTACCAGTTGACAAGTCATACGGAAAGAAGCTTGGAACAAACGGAAACGCCAAGGGCCATGACATGATGAATAAGTTCGGAATTACAGGAAGAAGTGACTGGGAGAAGTCAATACTTACTTTCGGTGCCGGTTGGAGAGGATTCTCTTCAAAGGATACAGTGTCTGTCTTCGGAAGAAACCTCAATATCCTTGATTTGAATGCAAGGTTCAGATCTAATGATTACAGGGAAAACTGCTTCATATACGACGCAGCTATTGATTACAGCTATGCGAACGATAAATTCGAGAATGATCCTCTTCGAGTAAATGAGCACGACTTCAAGTTCGCTGGAACATTTGGTCCTCAGATCAACTACAACAATAAGATTCTGGTTGATGTGAATACAGAAATCACATCTTATTCAGGCATGTTTGACTCCTATTCTGGAACAATGTCAATCACACCTAGATATATCCTTTCAACAGGAAGATGGAACTTTAACCTTGGTGTAAAGCTCGCTTCAATCATTAGGGGAGATGAGAGCCTTTTCAATAATCATCAGCAGAAGAGCCAGAACATCTATCCTGATGCCTCTGTTTCATATCAGGCAATCTACTATAGACTTACTCTTTATGCATCAGCTACTGGAAAGGAGGATGTCAATTCTTACATCTCGCTTGTTGAGAACAATCATTTCTTTACACCTGCCTATGCAACAGTCTCTCTTCTGGACAATTCTCTTGAGAGATTCAATGTGGCGATCGGTGCTAGAGGAAACTTTGCTGAGAGGCTTCAGTATGACCTCAAGGGCGGTTTTGTGAAAGTTGAGAACGGTATGCTTGAGAGCCTTTCCGGCATGCGTCCGGTAGTCGCTTATGGAGATTATAACATGGCATATGCAGACCTTGCTTATGCATGGACTTCTTCGAAATTCTCCCTCGACGGAAAACTATCTTACAAGTACACAAATCTAAGTCATAAACCTATTGTTGCATTTGCTCCATCAAATGTTTCCGGTAATATCCGTGCTATGTATTCATGGCATTCCAGAATAAATGCCGGCATCTGGATGGAAGGTGCAACTGCTCGTAAATCATTCGTGAAGGAGAACAATCCAGTAGAGTTCAGAATCCCTGGATTTATCGATCTTGGCATTATGGCTGAGTATCAGTTCAACAGGAAGCTTTCATTCTGGATTCAGGGCGGAAATCTGTTGAATGCAAACATCCAGAGAAACCTTATGCACACTGCCAGTGGCATCAATTTTACGGCTGGAATTTGCTTGAGTTTGTGATTTAATTAGTAAATTTGTGTTTCATTAATTGATTATGTTAGAGAACGAAGATATTAAGGCAGCGGAGGAGCAGTATTCCGCAAATAGTATTCAGGTCCTTGAGGGACTTGAGGCAGTTAGAAAGAGACCATCAATGTACATCGGAGATATCGGCGAAAGAGGTCTCCATCATCTTGTGTATGAGGTAGTCGATAACAGTATCGACGAGGCAATGGCAGGATATTGTAACCAGATTGATGTCCAGATTCTAGAAGATAATTCTATCCGTGTAGAAGATAACGGTCGTGGTATCCCTACAGGTATGCACGAGAAGGAACATCGCTCAGCTCTTGAGGTTGTTCTTACAGTACTTCACGCAGGTGGTAAGTTCAGCAAGTCAAACTATAAGGTTTCCGGAGGTCTCCACGGTGTGGGTGTATCCTGCGTAAACGCACTTTCTGATCTTCTCATCGCTGAGGTTCATCGTGAGGGTAAGGTCTTCAAGCAGACTTACTCTCAGGGTAAACCGACTTCACAGGTTGAAGTAATTGGAGAGAGCGACAAGACTGGAACAATTATCACATTCCATCCTGATGCTACCATTTTCCAGCAGACAACTATCTACAAGTACGATACTCTCGCAGCTAGACTAAGAGAGCTTGCTTATCTTAACAAGGGCATCAAGATTGTCCTTACAGATAAGAGACAGATGGTAGATGAGTTCGTTACTGACGAGAACGGTGAGTCTAAAGCAACTGGCAACAAGGTATACAGATCAAATGAGTTCTACTCAGAGAAGGGCCTTTCTGAGTTTATCTCTTACCTTGATGCAGGTGCAACTAACCTTATCCCTGAGCCAATCTGTGTTCAGTCTGAGAAGGTTATTCCTATTGACATCGCACTTCAGTACAACAACGGTTATACAGAGAAGATTTACTCTTACGTAAACAATATCAACACAATCGAAGGTGGTACACACCTTCAGGGCTTCAAGATGGGTCTTTCAAGATCTCTTAAGAACTATGCTGAGAAGAACAACCTTCTTGCTAAACTTAAGTGTGATCTTTCTCCAGAGGACTTCCGTGAGGGTCTTACAGCTGTAATCTCAGTTAAGGTTGCTGAGCCTCAGTTCGAGGGTCAGACAAAGACAAAGCTCGGTAACAGCGAAGTTACTTCTGCTGTTTCTCAGGCTACATCTGCAGCTATGGATGAATACCTTGAGGAGAACCCTAAGCTTGGTAAGCTCATCATTGAGAAGATTGTTCTTGCAGCTACAGCTAGAAATGCTGCTCGCAAGGCTCGTGAAATGGTTCAGAGAAAGACAGCTATGGGTGGCGTCGGTATGCCAGGTAAACTTGCTGACTGCTCTGAAAGAGATCCAGAAAAGTGCGAGCTCTTCCTTGTCGAGGGAGATTCTGCGGGTGGTACAGCAAAGCAGGGTAGAGACCGTCGAATTCAGGCTATCCTCCCTCTTCGTGGTAAGATCCTTAACGTCGAGAAGGCAGCAGGTGACAGAGCATTTGATTCAGACGAAATCCGTAACATCTATACAGCTCTTGGTGTAACAGTAGCAAAGGAAGATGAGAATGGTGAGAAGCATATGGACCTCAGCCGTCTTCGTTATCACAAGGTCGTGATCATGACCGATGCCGATGTCGATGGTAGCCATATCGCATGTCTTATCCTTACATTCTTCTTCAGATACATGTTCGATCTTATTAAGAATGGTTATGTCTATCTTGCAACTCCACCTCTCTACCTTGTAAAGAAGGGTAAGGAAGAGGTTTACTGCTGGACAGAGGAACAGAGAGAAGAAGCAGCTCTCAGACTTGGTAAGGGTTCTGACAAGGGTTACACAGTTCAGAGATACAAAGGTCTCGGTGAAATGAGTGACATTCAGCTCTGGGAGACAACAATGGATCCTTCTAGAAGAAGACTTCGTCAGATTACCATTGAAAATGCTGCAGAAGCAGAGCGTACATTCTCTATGCTTATGGGTGATGATGTACCACCTAGAAGACAGTTTATTGAGGAAAATGCACACTATGCAAACATTGATGCATAGTTTAAAATAAATCAGAAATTAATTACAAACCACAAACAATATGTTGGATATTTTTGACAGAATCGAAAGGGACTCAGGCGGTCCTATCGGACAGTACTTTGATCAGGCATTCGGATACTATATGTACCCTAGACTTGAGGGTGAACTCGGACCTCATATGATTTTCAATGGTAAGGAGGTTCTCAACTGGAGTCTTAACAACTATCTTGGACTCGCTAATCATCCAGAGGTTAGAAAGGCAGATGCACAGGGTGCTGCTGACTGGGGTCTTGCTTATCCTATGGGAGCCCGCATGATGTCAGGTCATACAAGATATCATGAGAAGCTCGAGAAGATGTTCGCTGAGTTCGAGAAGAAGGAGGATGCATTCCTTTTCAACTTCGGTTATCAGGGAATTTTCTCAACAATCGATGCTCTTACAGCTCGTCATGATGTAATCGTTTACGATGCAGAGTGCCACGCTTGCCTTATGGACGGTATCCGTCTTCATATCGGTAGCAAGTATAAGTATCGTCATAACAATATCGTTGATTGTGAGAAGGTGCTTGCTAAGGCTTGCAAGGAAGCAGAAGAGAGCGGCGGCGGTGTACTCCTTATCACAGAGGGTGTATACGGTATGACAGGTGCTATGGGTATCCTCGATAAGATCTGCGCTCTTAAGAAGAAGTATCAGTTCCGTATCATGATTGATGATGCACACGGATTCGGTCTCCTTGGTGAGCATGGTCGTGGTACATCAGAGGAACTCCATTGTATGGATGATATCGACCTCTATATCGGTGCATTCGCTAAGTCAATGGCTTCTATCGGTGGTTTCGTAGCTGGTCCTCATAAGATTATCAACTACCTCCGCGCAAACCTTCGTTCACAGATGTATGCAAAGAGCCTTCCAATGCCACTTGTTATCGGTAACATCAAGCGTCTTGAGATTATCATGTCTCCAGAGGGTGATGCTCTCAGAAAGAAGTGTCTTGAGATCACTCATGCAATCCAGAGCGGATTCAAGGAGATGGGTCTCGATATCGGTGAGGCAGAGGCATGCGTTACACCTGTACACATCAAGGGTGGTGTAGCTCAGGCATCTAAGATGGCTAAGGATCTCCGAGAGAACTACAGAATCTTCTGCTCAATCGTAGTTTACCCAGTTATCCCTAAGGGTATGATTATCTTCAGAATCGTTTCTACAGCAGCTCACACAATGGAAGATGTTGAGTACACACTCAAGGCATTCCGTGAGATCAAGGCTAAGCTCGATGCTGGTGAGTACGATGGAGATGATCTTGCAGCAATGACAATTCAGTAGTCATTACTTCATATTATCATATAATTCATATTATCATAATATGAGTCCAAGTTATTTCACTGATAAGGTGATTATAATAACAGGAGCCAGCTCGGGAATCGGGTTGGCTTCTGCCAAATTATTCGGTTCATATGGTGCGAAGGTCGTAATGGCTGCCCGTTCCATTGATAAGCTTATTGCATTGGCTCCAGAGGTATGTCCAAATCCTGAGAATGTACTTTGTGTAAAGGCCGATGTATCCAATGAGGAAGATTGCAAGAACCTTATTGCTGAGACTGTAGCAAAGTTTGGTAAGATTGATATTCTTGTCAATAATGCAGGTCTATCCATGAGAGCTATGTTCAAGGATCTTGACCTATCGGTTATCAAGTCCCTTATGGACGTTAACTTCTGGGGAACAGTGTTCTGTACAAAGCATGCACTTCCTTATCTTCTTCAGACTAAGGGCTCAGTAGTTGGCGTGATTTCAATTGCCGGCTATTCTGCTCTACCAGCTAGAACTGGTTACTCTTCATCCAAGTACGCTATCAGAGGATTCCTTGATACAGTTAGAATCGAGCATATTCATGATGGACTTCATGTCCTTGTGTTTGCTCCTGGCTACACTTCTTCAAACGTTCGTAATGCAGCCCTTACAGCTGATGGTTCAGCTCAGGGAGAAACACCTCTTGATGAGGGTAAGCTTATGAGTGCTGAGGCAGTTGCTTATGAGATGGCTAAGGCTATCTATAAGAGAAAGACACATAAGATTCTGACACCGCTAGGAAAACTTACAGTGCTTGCACATAATCTTTTCCCTGATCTTACAGATAAACTTACATATAAGTATATCGCTAGGGAAGCAAACAGTCCATTTAAATAGTCTAACTTGCTTTAAATGAAAAAGATCTCTTTGCCTAAGCCAATTGTAGAACGAGTTGCTCCGCTTCTTGTTCTATTTGTGATTCTTGTTCTGATACTGC
>JAKSJT010000016.1 GCA_024402125.1 Bacteroidales bacterium | reverse complement strand
CTTTGGCAAGTGAACTTCATGAAAACCTTGTCAGGTTTGATATGAGTGAATATGCCGAGAAACACACCGTGTCCAAGTTCATCGGATCTCCGGCAGGTTATGTCGGATATGATGATGGAGGACTTCTTACAGATGCTGTAAGAAAGAACCCAGGATGTGTGCTTCTTCTAGATGAAATTGAAAAGGCTCATCAGGATATCTACAATCTTCTTCTTCAGATTATGGACTATGGTACACTGACAGACTCAAGAGGTCAGAAGGCTGACTTTAGGGGAGTGGTGCTTATCATGACTTCCAATGCTGGAGCGAGGTTCGCTTCACAGGCCGCTGTGGGATTCTCAAGGAAACCAAACCCAGGTGGGGTGATGGAAGGTGAGGCAAAGAAGGTCTTTGCCCCTGAGTTCCTTAATAGACTTACCTCAACTGTTGTTTTCAACGCTCTTGACGAGGATATGGCAATCAAGGTCCTTGACTCTAAGATCAGAGACCTGTCATCAATGCTCCAGGGAAAGAGCGTAACCCTTGAGGTGACAGAAGTTGCAAAGAAGGCTCTTCTAAGCGAGGGATTCTCACCAGAGTACGGCGCTAGAGAGATTGAGAGGGTGGTGGACTCAAGGCTGAAACCACTTCTTGTTAAGGAGATTCTCTTCGGCAAACTCAAAAAGGGTGGAAAAGCTACCGTTGGCTATAAGGATAAGGAGTACACTCTTGTTGCTTCAAGGAAATAGCATTGGAGAAGATATATCACATACAGGGGAAAGAGCCGTTCCCGGATCCGACTTTATACAACAATCCACCGTATTATGAGATTGCTGTTGGTGGGGACTTGTCACCGGTGAGGCTTATTCTAAAGGGATTTTTCCATTCTATGCATTCAAGCTGCAGAAGCTGCAGTGGTGCTGCCCGAAGGACAGGTTTGTGATCTTCCCTGGAGAAATCCACATCTCCCATTCAATGCGTAATCTTATTCGAAAGAGAAAGTACACCTTCTCTTTTAATGAAGCGTTCGAGCATGTGATAGAGTGCTGCTCAAAAGTTGATTACAGGGATGACGATATATTCGCCTGGCTTGGTCCAGATATCATCAAGGCATATACAAATCTCCATGAGATGGGATACGCATCTAGCGTTGAGGTCTGGGATGAGGAAAATTATCTTGTGGGCGGTTTATATGGAGTTACTATCGGTAACTGCTTTTTCGGAGAAAGCATGTTCTCCTTTGCTCCAAGTGCGTCAAAATTCGCTCTAGTAGCTCTGGCTCAGGCGATGAAAGGGAATGGAGGAATAATCGACTGCCAATACGAAACGGATCATCTCCTGTCAATGGGAGGCAGGCATATTCCGTATGAAGAGTATATGAAGATTATCTCGCAAGAAAGTCGTTGAGAATACAAAACAAGTCCTTGATAGCATTATAACTATCAAGGACTTGTTGTAATATGAGGTAATACTATTTTCTTCCTCGTCTGTCTTTTTTTCTGCTTTCTTTCTTTTTGAAGGCGTCATTCTTTGCCTTTGCTCCACGAGTAATCTGCTCCTCGGTTGCCGGGTTCACTCTGATTTTTCTTCCTCTCATCTTCAGGGTTCCGAGTTCTTCCGTTACAACCTTCGCTGACTCACATGCCACATCAAACAGGGTGTATCTTGTGAAAATGTCAATTCTTCCGACTTCCACTTCTCCCTTAACGCAGTCGTTGATAAGGCTCAGCAGGTTCTTTGGAGATAGACCGTCCATCTTTCCGAGATTGATGAAGAGCTTTGAGAAGCCTGGCTGGACAGGTACTTCAACATACTTCTGGGCGAGTTTCTCATTTGCTGCCTCAAAATCCTCGTTCTCCTGGTAGTAGGAGATGATACGGTTGAACTCCATGGTGACGATTCTCTTGAGAAGTTCCTCCTTGTCAATCCACTCAAGCTTCTTGTATACGGAAGGAAGAAGATCAGCGATATCCTCTTCAACTACTTCTGTCTTTTCGATTCTGTCCATGAGGTTGAAGATCTGCTTTGAACAGATTTCTTTTCCTGTCGGGATCTTACCAACTTCGAATGTCTTTCCGATAGATCTTTCAATTGCTCTTATTCGGTGAGTCTCACGCATGTTGATAATGGCAATGGAGATACCGGTCTTGCCCGCTCTACCGGTTCTTCCGCTTCTGTGGTTGTAGACCTCGTTCTCATCAGGAAGGGTGTAGTTGATGATGTGTGTCAGGTCATCTACATCAATTCCGCGAGCAGCAACATCAGTTGCAACTAGAAGCTGTATGTTATGTAGACGGAATCTCTGCATGACATAGTCCCTCTGGACCTGGGAGAGGTCTCCATGGAGGGCATCCACGTTGTAGCCGTCCTTGATGAGCTTATCTGATATCTCCTGGGTCTCCGCCTTGGTGCGGCAGAAGATGATTCCGTAGATGCGTGGGTAGAAGTCAACGATTCTCTTGAGAGTCTGGTACTTCTCCTTTGCTTGAACGGTGTAACAGATATGACGGACAGATGCAGTACTCTCGTTCTTTTTTCCGATAATAATCTCACGAGGGTTCTGCATGTACTTAAGAGATATCTTCTCAATCTCATCAGGCATTGTCGCTGAGAATAGAAGAATGCTTCTCTGCTCAGGAACGGCATCGAGGATTGCATCTATGTCTTCAGAGAATCCCATGTTGAGCATCTCGTCCGCCTCATCCATAACAACGCTATGGACATGGGAAAGGTCAACAAGACCTCTTCTCATGAGGTCAAGGAGTCGGCCTGGAGTCGCTACGATAATCTGCACACCCTTCTGCAGGGCACTGATCTGGTTTTTGATGCTGGCACCGCCATAAACGGCGAGGATGCGGGCGTTTGGGATATATTTTGCGTAGTCCTTCAGGTCATCTGCGATCTGAAGACAAAGCTCTCTGGTTGGACAAAGGATAAGAGACTGCGTGTATTCCTCATATGGATCCAGCTTCTGAAGAAGAGGAATACCGAATGCTGCGGTCTTTCCGGTTCCTGTCTGGGCGAGTGCGACAACATCATTGTCTCCTCCTAATAGATATGGAATAACTGCTTCCTGAACTGGCATGGGATTTTCGTAGCCAAGTTCTTTGATTGCCTGGAGGATATTGTCCTGTAGGCCTAATTCTTCGAATGATTTCATGTATTATTAAATTGGCTGCAAAAGTAGTCATTCGCTTTTGAACAGCAAAATAATATATTTTAGTCGAAAATTTAGTTAAAACAAAAGTTATGATATAAGTAAATTGTATCTATCTTTGTATTATGAAAGAGAATAAGTTTCAAAGACGCCAGATAGCTGCAAGGCAGATATTGGATGCGATGAACAAAAAGGGTCTTAGCCGTGCTCAGCTCGCGGAAAAGATGGGACGTGGCCGTTCTGAAGTGACAAAGTGGCTCAGCGGAAATCATAACTTCACACTTGATCTGCTGTCTGAGCTGTCTCAAGTTCTGGAGACTCCTATAACAGGAGTTATCGAGGAGACTGTGCTTGATTCCTACAAGGGTAATGATTTTCCGGGTAGGTTGAATGATGTTTCTTCGGCGAATCTGACTTTCTCCGGCGATTTAGCTTCACATATCATCTTTAGGGCTAGTGAGTTAGGTAAAAGCGTTGAAGATTATCTTAAATCACTGCTGGATAGAGATGAGGATTTTGTATTCCCTAAGGTTGATATTGAGAAACTGCGAAGCAGAAAAATCTCAAAGTTCGCTGGAATAGTTAAGGTGGACAATCTCCCTGAGGATGATGAAAAACTGATGAGGATATGGAACCGATAAAGATATTCTTAGATACGAACATAGTCTTGGACTACTATACAGGAAGGCAAAATGATGGCCTTGCTGAGAAGATTCTCAGACTTGTTAATTCTGACGAGTACAGACTATGCATTTCAGTTTTGACTGGAATAAATTGTTTATATGTGCTCAGGCATTATTCATCCCTTATTACTATGGAAGAGCTTTCCAATACATTTGTGATGCTTCCTGTGACAGAAACCCAGTGGACCGCTGCTTCCTACATAGAAATAGAAGATCCTGAGGACGCCCTTCAGATAGCTTGTGCCAAAGAAAATGGTTGCATGGCGATAATAACTAGAGATAAACATATCCTCTCGCTAAAGAATCCGGGGTTCAGATGTTTTTCTCCAGAATCGTTCTTAAACAAGTTGTCGCAAGGATATCGATAATACCTGCTAGATTGATCTTGTCGCGATACACTCCATCTCGATGAGCCATCCTGGGCGGCAGACCGGTGCATGTGTTATGATGTATGGAGTTTTCCCTCCGAACTTCTCCGAAAAGATAGGGGAGACTTTCTTGTAGTCTTCGGCATTACGAAGATACACCACGATCATATTCACATCAGTCCAATTGTTCCCGGCTTCATCAAGCAGAGCCTTGACATTGTCAATCATTCTTTGTGCCTGGGCTTTAACATCTGCTGGATGAACAATCTCACCCTTGTTGTTGATTGAAGCAGTTCCCGAAATAAGAGTGTGTTGCTCGTTTCCATAAGATAGGACAACACCTCGCTCGAATGTTACACCATACTCGTGCGTCGGGTTGAAACATTCAGGAGCATAGAGATATCGCTGTGAGAATTCTCCTCTTATTGCAAGAGCATCCATCTGTACGGTAGAACCAGGCGCAACAGCCTTTCCGTAGATTCCAGTGCTGGCAAGATAATGGGTGTCCCGTGTCATCCCTTCCTTCTCGAAGTTCTCTCTTCGGGCCTTGACCATTCCGGCGTACTCGTTGTCAATGTCATCGACATAGAACCATGTGCGTACACAGTCATCAGCTATACGGAGACCACTTTGCCTTAAGTCACTTTCGTATCCGACAAGGATGCTTCTTGTCTGCTCTTCGGAATCTCCCTCTGCGCTATGGAGATTAGTTCTCCAGAGAAGTTCAACAGGGTAGTCTTTTGTCAGAAACAGCCACACACCTATGTTGCCCCCTCCCAGAACCGGCTGATGGCCAACAGAGGCAATTTCAGCGAGTTTTTCCAGCTGTTCTTTTTGCTCTTTTGATGATAGGAAATATCTTTTGAAACTGACCTCGTAGTCAGGATACTGCGAGATGAACTCCTTCTCCGCCTTAAGAAGAGAAGAAGCGTCGGGAGCACTTATGATCTGATGAATTTCCATGGAACAGTTCCAAAGATGGCGAAAAAAGGGGATGCGACAAAATATACTGCTGATAAAACGCAATAATATGCAAAATCTGGTATATTTTTGGAAAAGAATAGACCATATCAATCGTATACATCGTAAAAGGATTACTATGAAAACTAAGAAAATCAAAAGCATGAGAATCACTCAGGATGATTTCATGCTGGCAAATAGAAAGGCAAGTAGAGAGGAGGAGATCGCTCTTCATGGAAAGCAGATTTCTTTCAGGAAGGTCATGCACCGTTCTGCTAAACAGTACGATAGAAAGAAAGGAAAGGCTATCCCTCAGGGAGAGTAGTATTCCTTTTCTCAGGATAATATCTATGTCGGCTTATTGCCGACATTTTTGTTTTTGTTGCTTTTGCTTTGCAAACTCATTTGATTTTTTATTGCCATTAACTAACTTTAAAGCAAATCATTATCGATATGAAAAGATATTTGTTATCAATCTTAACTCTAGCGGCTGCTCTGGTTTGCGCAAATGCTCAGCCTAGAGGAGGAGCTAGAGAGTTCCCTGAGGCAAAACCTTCAAAGGGTGTGTTCGAGGTAGTGAAGCAGGATACATATGTTCCTACAGTGAGCTATCGTAAAGACGTTGTTTATGCAACCAAAGATGGAAAAGATCTTCATCTTCAGATTCTCACCCCTAGTATGAATCAGCGAAAACCCCTCCCTTGCATTCTCTATGTCCAGGGATCGGCTTGGATGAAGCAGGACCTGTACTCATGCGTGCCTAAGATGGCGCAGTTCGCATCCAGGGGATATGTTGTTGCCGTTGTGGAGTATCGTGATACTGGAATCGCTCCTTTCCCGGCACAGACAGTTGATGCCAAGACTGCAATCCGTTATGTAAGAAAGAACGCCAGAAGGCTCAATGTTGATGTCAACAATATCTTCATCTGGGGTGACTCATCCGGCGGACACACAAGCCTTATGGTAGCGGTATCTCAGGATGATCCGGCTATTGATGACTCTTACCTTGCTGAGGAGTCTTGTGCTGTCAATGCAGCTATCGCATACTATCCTCCAACAGATATTTCTGTTATGAAGGACTATCCAAGCGAGAACCCTCACAATGATCCGACAAGTCCGGAAGGACTTCTTATCGGAGGCGTTGAGGTTGCAAGCAATCAGGCGGCTGCAAAGAAGGCAAGCCCTCTCTACTATGTAAGCAAGGACAAGCCTCTAGTGCCTATCTTCATGGCAGCTGGAACAATGGACAGAACAGTTCCATTCTCCCAGACAGACCTCATGGCGGGCAAGCTCCAGGAGTGTGGAAAGACTTATGAGTACTATGCTCTTCAGGGAGCTGACCATGGAACATGGCAGTTCTGGACTGATGAGATGTACGATAAAGTCGAAGCGTTTATAAAAAAGAACCTCAAATAGTGAGGATACGGACTTGACTACAGTGATTGCAGGATCTCTGACTGTGCGAAAAGAACAGCGGGTCCTGCAATTTTTATTGTTTCAGGGGAGACAATCTCGCAGAAGAGACTTCCACCTCTTTTGGATGCCTGGAAAGCTGTGATCTTCTTTTTGGAGAGTTTCTTGCTCCAGAGCGGTGCAATCTGGCAGTGGGCCGACCCGCAAACCGGATCCTCAGGTATTCCTAAGGTTGGAGCAAATGACCTGGATATACAATCATGAGTGCCGTCAGAGCACTTTGCCGTTACGTTATGAAGTCTTCCTGGAAGGGTCTTTACAATGTCCAGATCCGGAGTCATGCCTTTGATGGTGTCTTCGCTTTCAAAAACGCAGATAAGATCAAGCCCGAGCCATGCCTCAATTGGTCTGGTTCCAAAAGCCTTCTGCATGCTGTCTGTGACATCGATCCTTTCAACTGGAATATTTGGAAAGGATAGCTCGAGAAGACCTCCTTTTCGGGATACGGCAACTTTGCCGCTTTTGGTTATGAACTCGATTGAGTCAAGCGAAGGCTCGAGAAGCTTCAGCATCACAAATCCGCTGGCCAGCGTGGCATGGCCACAAAGACCGACTTCCGTTGTTGGCGTAAACCAGCGGAGATGATATCCGTCGGACTCCTTTGCGATGAATGCTGTCTCGGAGAGGTTGTTCTCCATGGCAATGTCCATCATTAGCTTTTCATCCGGGTAGGACTCTACTACGCATACTGCTGCAGGGTTTCCGTGAAATGGTTTATCAGTGAAGGCATCAACTATGTACTGTTTCATGACGATACTGTTTGGAAAAGTTGATTCTAATGTAATGATTATATCATTAAACTAAAAACGCATGCCCTTCGGGAATCTCATAAATGGAGGTTTTGGCTATTGACAAAAAGTTGCAAAAAAGCCCCGATAATCTAAATCACTTATCTTATTTTTATTAAAAGGTCGAATTTCTTTGTATTTTGGTGCCCTAATCGTACATTTGCGCCCTAATTTTTGTTAGAGTATGAGGACAACACTCAAAGATAAAGAGAGATTCCGTAGGAGTTACATTAAGACTCTCGGAGATCTTTTCACATATTCGACAGAGCTCTATTCAAATAGAGTAGTAAACTTCCAGGCTGGAAAAGATAAGAAATATACATACTCTGAGTTCGCGGCTCAGACAAAGGAGTTCTCGCATAAACTGAGACAGTACGGTATCGGAGAGGGTGACAGAGTGGCTATCCTTTCTCAGAGCCATCCGTTCTGGGCTTGTGCATTCTTCGCAGCAACAGCATTCGGTAGAGTAGCGGTTCCTATCCTTATTGACTTCTCTCAAAGCGAGATCACAAATGTCTTGACTCACTCCGAGTCAAAGGCGCTCTTTGTGTCAAAGACTCTTCTGAAGAAAGTCTCCCAGGAGTGTCTCGACAAGATTACTCTTGTAATCGATATCGAGACTGGCGAGACAATCAAGGAGGATAAGAAGGAGTTCACCTGTATGGGTAAGGTATCAGCACCGGTTCCGGATGACCTCGCTGCAATTATCTACACATCCGGAACAACAGGAAAGGCAAAGGGCGTAATGCTCAGCCACAGAAACTTCATCGTGAACGTTTTCTCTTCATATGAGTTCTTCAATATCGGAAAGAAGGATGTCATGATGTCTATTCTTCCGCTGGCTCATACATACGAGCTTAGCCTTGGCCTTCTGTATCCGTTCTATGCAGGAGCTGCCGTATGCTACCTGTCAAAGCCTCCTGTTCCTTCATACCTTATGAAGATCATGCAGGAGGTGAAGCCTACAGCTATGCTGTCGGTTCCGCTTATCATTGAGAAGGTATACAAGTCAAGTATCGTTCCGACAATCAAGTCAAGCCGCATCCTTACATGGATGGACCAGCACATGCATACTACAATGTGCAAGATTATTGGAAAGAAGATGATCCAGACATTCGGAGGAAGACTCAGATTCTTCGGTATCGGAGGCGCAAAGCTTGATCCGGATATCGAGAAGTTCCTTTTCGAGGCAAGATTCCCGTACTATATCGGATACGGTCTTACCGAATGCGCCCCACTTTTGGCATATTGTACATATAAGAATACAAATCCAGGTAACATCGGTAAGGCTTCTTATGGTGTAACCCTCAAGCTTGACAACATGAACGACCAGGGTGTCGGAGAGATTGTCGCTAAGGGTGACAATATCATGATGGGTTATTACAAGGATCCTGAAAGAACAAGGGAGGCATTCAACGCTGAAGGATGGTTCAAGACAAATGACCTTGCTGCAGCGGACGAGAAGGGACGCTACGCAATCAAAGGAAGACTTAACAACATGATCCTCAGCGCTTCCGGAGAGAATATCTATCCGGAGGAGATTGAGAAGGTTGTTAACGATATTGATGTCGTCAACGAGTCTCTTGTGCTTGAAAGACGAGGCCGTCTGGTTGCTCTTGTCAGCCTTAACGATAATGTCATCAACTGGGATCACGAGAGTGAGGAGGAGATTCTGAAGAAGGTGGATGCCATTGCCGGCAGAATCCTCTCGCATGTCAACAAGAACGTTGCAAAGAACTCATCTATCAGTAGCGTTGAGGTTCAGAAGGAACCTTTCGAGAAGACAGCGACTAAGAAGATCAGAAGGTTCAAGTACAAATAGTCTGTTGCTTTGCACAGAAGTAGAATTAAGGGCGGTCAAGACATAGATCGCCTTTTTTTTAGTCTTTTTGAGGACTCGTGATCATTTGAAAAGCGGCGAGAATTCCGCGCGCGGCTCATCAGTAAGGTCCATAACCTTGCGAGCCGGAAGACTAATAACCACTCTAAAAGATCTGAATGCAGGGAAAGAGGCCAATCTTCCATATCCATCGCTGTCTTTCATGCAGGCTATGATTCCAAATATGTGATATTAGTGTATAAATATACATAAATAGTGCATATTTGTACTTCTAAAACGATTAAAGCAAAACTGAAGTTATAATTTGAAAAAATCTAGTATTTAAAAAGTTATTAACTATTTGATTCCTAAAATAGAATTTCTATCTTTGAATGGTTAGGCTAATAAGTGTATTATAATTATTCAAAGATGGCATTCGATATTAATATGTTGTCTGACTTCTATGCCTCGTATTCGGGCAAAGTCAGCGCTGCTCGCCAGCTTCTTGGTAGACCATTGACTCTTGCAGAGAAGATCCTTTATGCACATTTATACAGCGGACTACCAGAGAATCCACTAAAGCGTCTTGAAGACTACGCCAACTTTAGACCAGATAGAGTTGCCATGCAGGATGCGACAGCTCAGATGGCAGTCCTTCAGTTCATCAATGCAGGTAAGGACTCCGTAGCTGTACCTTCGACGGTACATTGTGATCATCTTATCTGTGCGCAGGATGGTGCGGAACCGGATCTCAAGTCAGCTATCAGCACAAATGCAGAAGTATATGACTTCCTTCAGTCAGCTGCTGCACGCTATGGAATCGGTTTCTGGAAACCGGGAGCAGGTATCATTCATCAAGTGGTTCTGGAGAACTATGCTTTCCCAGGCGGTATGATGGTAGGAACTGACTCACACACTCCTAATGCTGGAGGTCTTGGTATGCTTGCAATCGGAGTCGGAGGTGCAGACGCGGTAGATGTCATGGCTGGAATGGAGTGGGAGCTCAAGGTTCCGAAAATCATCGGAGTTCATCTGACAGGATCTCTTAAAGGATGGGCATCAGCTAAGGATGTCATCCTTAAGCTCGCAGGCCTCCTTACAGTCAAGGGTGGAACTAACGCCATTATCGAGTACTTCGGAGAGGGAACAAAGTCACTCTCTTGTACAGGTAAGGCTACTATATGTAATATGGGTGCTGAGGTCGGTGCTACAACTTCAACATTCCCATTTGATGCAAAGATGGCTGAATATCTCTGCGCAACAGGTAGAGCTGACGTGGCAAAGATGGCTCAGGCATGCTCGCCAGATCTCTGCCAGGATCCTGAAGTCCTTGCGGATCCATCTGCATACTATGATCAGGTCATTGATATTGACCTCAATTCGCTTGAACCTCATGTCAACGGCCCATTCACCCCAGATGCGGCTTGTGAACTATCCAAGATGAAGCAGAGAGTATCCGAAATGGGATATCCTGAGGTAGTGGAAGTGTCTCTTATCGGTTCATGTACAAATTCATCATATCAGGATCTCTGTCGTGCTGCCAGCATCGCTGAGAGTGCACTTAGTGCAGGACTTAAGCCAAAGGCGTCACTTATCATCAACCCTGGAAGTGAGCAGATCCGAGCAACAGCTGAGCGTGATGGTATCCTTCCTATGCTTAAGAAGGCTGGTGCTGTTGTAATGACAAACGCCTGCGGCCCATGTATCGGACAGTGGAAAAGAAAGACGGACGATCCTCTTCACAGGAATTCAATTGTAACTTCATTTAACCGTAACTTCGCAAAGAGAGCCGACGGTAATCCAAATACACACGCATTTATCGTTTCCCCTGAGATTGCAGTTGCAACAGCATTCGGAGGAGTGCTTGGCTTCGATCCAAGGGTAGACACTGTGGACGGATTCAGTTTCTCTGAACCAAAGGGTGACGAACTCCCAAAGAACGGTTTTGCTGCTTGTGACAATGGATATATGGCTCCTGTTGAGGGTGCACCAGCTCCAGTTATCAATCCAACCAGCCAGAGACTTCAGAGCCTTAAGCCATTCCAGTCATGGGATGGAAAGGACTTCGAGGCTCTTCCTCTTCTTATTAAGACAAAGGGCAAGTGTACAACAGACCATATCTCTATGGCAGGACCTTGGCTTAAGTTCAGAGGCCACCTGGAGAACATTTCAGAGAACATGCTTATGGGAGCAGTCAATGCCTTCAATGGTAAGACAAATGCTGTCGAGAACATGCTTCAGGAAGGGGAGATGGCAGTGTCAGCGTCGGCAAAGGTATACAGGGATGCAGGTCTTGGAAGTATAGTGGTTGCCGAGGATAACTACGGAGAGGGATCCAGCCGAGAGCATGCAGCTATGGAGCCAAGATTCCTGGGAGTGAAGGTGATTCTTGCAAAGAGTTTCGCTAGAATCCATGAGACAAACCTCAAGAAGCAGGGTATGCTTGCACTCACTTTTGCAGACCCATCTGATTATGACAAGGTTCTGCCAGGTGACAGAATTGATGTCAAGTGCTCTTCTATCGCACCTTCTTCCAAGATTGAGGTTGTCCTTCATCATGAAGATGGAAGTCAGGAGCCAATACTTGCTTCCCACACATACAACAATCAGCAGATCGCCTGGTTCAAGGCAGGTTCTGCACTTAACAGTTTAAGCAAATAACGAGCATACATATGGCAAAGATTAATATTCTACCAGGAGGAGTCCTGGATGTTCCATCAAATCCAACAGTACCATTCATAAAGGGTGACGGAGTAGGTCCTGAAGTGACTTCCGCAATGCAGGCTATTCTGGATGCTGCTGTCCAGAAGACATATTCCGGTGAGAGAAAGATTGAGTGGATGGAGGTACTTGCAGGCGGAAAGGCATTCGAGGAGGAAGGAACTTACCTCCCTGATGCAACCATGCAGGCATTCAAGGAATATCATGTCGGAATCAAGGGCCCTCTTATGACTCCAGTTGGAGGAGGTATTCGTTCACTCAATGTTGCTCTTCGTCAGGGACTTGATCTTTATGTATGTCTTCGCCCTGTAAGATGGTTTAAGGGTGTTGAGTCTCCTGTCAAGCATCCGGAGAAGGTTGATATGGTAATCTTCCGAGAGAACACGGAGGATATCTACGCTGGAATCGAGTGGGAGAACGGAACACCGGAGGCAGAGAAGTTCTTTGCTTTCCTTCGTGACGAGATGGGAGTGACAAAGGTCCGTTTCCCTGAGACATCATCGTTTGGTGTAAAGCCAGTGTCAAAGGAAGGAAGTGAGCGTCTTGTGCGTGCCGCATGCCGTTATGCCCTTGATCATGGCAGACCATCAGTTACTCTTGTCCATAAGGGAAATATCATGAAATTCACAGAAGGTGGATTCAAGAAGTGGGGTTATGCACTTGCTGAGGCAGAGTTCGGTGATGCAATCAAGGAAGGAAAACTTGTTATCAAGGACTGTATCTGCGATGCATTCCTTCAGAATGCTCTTCTTAAGCCAGAAGACTACTCTGTTATTGCAACTCTCAACCTTAACGGAGACTATGTCTCTGATATGCTGGCAGCTCAGGTCGGTGGTATCGGTATCGCTCCAGGAGCAAATATCAACTATTCAACAGGCAATGCAATCTTTGAGGCAACTCATGGTACAGCACCGGATATTGCCGGAAAGGATATCGTGAACCCTTGCTCAAACCTCCTGTCAGGAGTTATGCTCCTTGAGCACTTCGGATGGCAGGAAGCTGCGGACCTTATCAATGCAGCGCTTGAGAAGTCATTTGCGGAAGGCTATGCAACAAACGACCTTGCACGACTTATGTCAAATGGAAAGCCTCTTGGAACAAAGGCATTTACAGAACATATCGTTAACATCATAAATGCTTAATCATGACTCTGACGAATAAAAAGCAATATCTCATCTACAAGCTCTCTGACCTTATGAAGGACTGTACAAAGATTGATACAGGCCTCTTCAGCAAGTATGATGTCAAGAGAGGACTTCGTAATGAGAACGGAACTGGAGTCCTTGCCGGTCTTACCAACATCGGTGATGTTGTTGGTTATGACAAGACTCCGGAAGGGGAACTCATTCCTATTGACGGAAAACTCTTCTTCAGGGGATATGAGATTACTGATCTGGTTGACGCTATCCTGAGAGAAAAGAGATGCGGATTCGAGGAAGTGGCATATCTTCTGCTGTCAGGTCGTCTTCCTGACAAGGAGGAACTCGACAGCTTCAAGGAACTGATCTGTGAGAACATGCCTCTTGAGCACCAGACCATCCTTCATATCATTGAACTTGAAGGAAATGATATCATGAACATTCTGGCAAGAAGTGTTCTGGAGTTCTATACATTCGATGAGAACCCGGATGACATTTCGAGGGAGAATCTCATGAAACAGAGCATCGAGCTCATTTCAAAGTTCCCGACAACCATTGCATATGCCTACAACATGTATCGTCATAAGGAGATGGGTAGAACTCTTCACCTTCGTCATCCGAAGGAGAACGCATCCATCGCTGAGAACTTCCTCTACATGCTTAAGGGTAACAGCTACACGAACCTTGAGGTAAGAACTCTGGACCTTATGCTGATTCTTCACTCTGAGCATGGTGGAGGTAACAACTCTACCTTCACTGTAAGAGTTACTTCATCAGCAGGAACAGATACCTACTCTTCAATCGCAGCAGGTATCGGATCTCTTAAGGGACCTAAACATGGTGGAGCTAACATCAAGGTTAGAACAATGCTTGAAGAGTTGAAGGAGAATATCAGGAACTGGAAGGACGAAAAGGAAATCGGAGATTACATTGCAAGAATCTTGAACAAGAAGGCTTGCGATGGATCTGGTCTGGTTTACGGAATTGGTCATGCCGTATACACAAAGTCAGACCCTCGAGCTGTTCTTCTTAACAAGCTGGCAAAGGAACTTGCCCAGGAAAAGGGAAGGATGGATGAGTTTGAATTCCTGCAGAGAGTAGAGAAAGTCGCTATCGAGACAATCTACAAGGTGAAGGGAAAAGGAAAGACTCTTTGTGCGAATGTGGATTTCTACTCGGGATTTGTGTACCATATGATTGGTATTCCTCAGGAAATCTTCACTCCACTTTTTGCTATGGCCAGAATAGTCGGCTGGTGCGCTCATAGAAATGAGGAACTTAACTTCGAAGGCAGAAGAATTGTCCGTCCAGCATACAAGTGCGTTACAGATCCGAAACCATATATCGATCTTAAGGAAAGATAGTCTTTTGCGAGTTTTAGAATACAATTAAGGGGCAATCACCGGAAGGTGTCTGCCCCTGACTCGTTAAAATATACTTTTCTGAATGATTAAATGATAATGTTCAATATCGTGAACAAATACATAGCATTTTGTTCAGGATTGTGAACATTAAGAAATTAGGATTCGGCTATTTCTTGCTGATTTCTCTAAGTACCACAACACCATTCTTTCCTTCCTTTCCGAACATTTCTTTGGCAAGGGT
This sequence comes from Bacteroidales bacterium, assembly GCA_024402125.1. Taxonomy (GTDB): domain Bacteria; phylum Bacteroidota; class Bacteroidia; order Bacteroidales; family UBA932; genus Cryptobacteroides. Next base: position 4,965 of record JAKSJT010000016.1, on the reverse strand, counting down.
AGGATTGACGTAGATATAATCCTTGTTGTTTTTAAGGGCTTTAACAAGTTTGCCATAACTTAGTTTTGCCTCTCCTATATATCCGATAGGTTTTTTCTCAACCTTGATGTATGTTCCAGGTATGTTGAATGACTTAGGGTTTGTGCTGTCAATCTTAATAATCTTAGGAACGATTGTTACAATTCCATTTTGCCCGATCTTACCATATTCGAGTGCCTCAATTCCCTTGAGCACATAAACGCTTTCAATATCCTCCGGAGACATGGAACGGATGTCTTCAAGAGTCATGGCATGTTTGTCGATTACATAGATTGGCTGGGAGTCAGCGGGCTGCCCCATGATGATTGTGCTCTTTTCAGTGCTGGATTCTGCGGAAGCTGTAATATTCTGCGCGGAAGCATTCTGGCATAGCAAAGTAGATGCTATAGAAAAAGTGATAGCAATAAGTGATAAATATGATTTCATGATATAAGGATGGAATTGATAAGTTGAGTTAAAGATACTGAATTATAGGATAATTATAGCACAAAAGACCATTAATGTGCTCAGTATAAGTACTGAAATGGGTCGCTGAACTCTTCCAAAATCCTCTTATTTTCTTTGTTTTTAAATATTTGTGCTATATTTGCATCGACTAACCATCGTTCAATCAATCAAATATTCCTGAGAATAGCTCCTAAAAGCAGCTTTTCGTTAATTCATTCCTAAGAGTAAATACAATTCGGTTAGCTGATTCATGCCACTACTGGCTTTGAATTAGCCTATCGTAATATGTTTAACCATACCTGGAACTATGAATTTGCGTAAAGTCGCTATATCAATTATAGTAGTATTATTATTTGGAGTAAAAGCAAGCGCCGACAAGCTAGGTGATTTCTGGGGATATGCCCCATCTGATTGGGCACAAAGATATTCTGAAGCCTACTACGGACCTGAAGAGGACTGGGTTCTCCAGTTCGCTGATTCTCTTGATGTCCAAGCGGAGAAGACAAAGGAAAGAGCATATGCATTCTATGCAATGACTCTTCGAGGGCTTCATGCTTTCTATATCGCCGATACACTTTCCTTCGAGAAGATCTGTGACGAAACTGCCGCAATGGCTCTTGAGTTGGATTCATACAACATGTACTATCTCGAGCAGAATAACAAGGTCATATTCAACTTGAATATGGGCAGGTTAGAAAAGGCAAGAGCAATATGCATGGACCTTATCAATCTTGCCAGGGAGCGAAAAGACCATATCGGTATGTTCTACGGGTATTCCGCACTTGGAACATATTATTCAACTAATGGTAACTATACCCGTTCTACTGAGAATTATCAGAAGGCATATGATTACCTGACGCAGGAGTATGACAATGACCTGTATGCTCCAGCCAGGGCGCAGATGCTTTATCTTATAGCCTCCAACTACTATCAGCTAGGTAATTTCGAGAAGGCTCTAGAGACAGTCCAGAGCTCAATTGAGGTGTCTCCAACAGAGGAATCGGCCCCTGCCATAGCCGCTATGTGCTACTATCATATGGGTCAGTATGATAACTTTAGACAGATACTGAAACAACTTAGGGAAGATGGCATAGATCTTCGTTCCTTCCAGGAGATTGAGTACAATGTCCTAAGGGTTATGGAACTAGCCATAGACGGAAAGAATGAAGCTGCTCTCGCTCTGACAGATGACATTGTCAACAACCTTGAGAGATACTCCTCAAAGGTGGATATCTACAGGCGAATGAAAGACTGGGAGAATGCTTTCAAGTATCAGGGTATGTATAATGAATACCTTTATAACCTTGAACATGATGCCATGTCCGATGAGCTGAACGCAGCGAACTCTGAGCTTGACAGTATGTATGAACTCCGTGCAAAGGACAAGGAAATTGCTGACCTCAATAGACGTTATTTCGCATCAGCTATTGTAACAATTGTTCTTATCATGCTCCTTATAGGTTATAGAATATACAAGGATGGAAAGAACAAGTTCACAAAATACCGTCTTGAAGAGGCACGGAGGTCTGAAGAATTGTTTGAGGAGGTTCCATACGGAGTATCCAGAGCAAGACTTATCTTTGATAGGAACGGTGATATCTCGGACTATGTCACCATCAAGATGAACAAGACCCTTAGGGATTCGTTTGAGAAAAGAGGAGTCAAGATGGGCGAGAAGACAGTGACTCAGTCATATCCGGAGTCATCGCATATTGTGATAGAGAAGCTTAACGAAGCTAGAAACTACCAGCAGCGAATAACAAGATTCTCATACCATCTGACAGAGTTCGACATGTACTATGATACAGTTGTAGTATTCGATGACGACAATAATACTATCAGTATCTTCAGTGTCAATAATACCCAGGCAGTCAAGTCAATCATTGAGCTTGAGGCAAAGAATGTTGAACTTCATGCGGCTAAGGAGAAAGCGGAAGCGGCGGATAGGGCAAAGAGCCAGTTTATCAATAACATGAGTCACGAGATCCGTACTCCTCTTAATGCTATCATGGGATTCTCCCAGCTTCTTAGTCTTCCTGACGGGTTCAACACTGAGCAGGAGAAGGCAGATTATGGTAAGTACATAACCAATAGTTCTAATATTCTTACAATGCTGATTGACGATATCCTTGATATCGCAGAGTCTGAAACCGGAGAGTACAGGATTGTACTTACTGATACCAACATTAATGAAGTGTGCCGCAAGGCTATCACCAATGTAGAATATAGAGTTCCTCGTGGGGTCAACTTGTATTTTACTTCGGAACTGGAAGATTCGTTCAAGATGAACACTGACGGAAGAAGAGTCCAGCAGGTGATTATCAATTACCTCACCAATGCTTGCAAGCATACGGAGAAGGGAGAGATTCATGTGCACTGCTCCAATACTGAGAATCCGGGAAGGATAACAATCTCGGTAGCGGATACGGGTTGCGGAGTTCCGGTAGAAGATGCTGAGAAGATCTTTGAAAGATTTACAAAGCTCAACGCCTTTGTTCAGGGAACTGGCCTTGGCCTGAATATCTGCAAGACGGTAGCTGAGAAACTTGGCGCTGAGGTCAAACTTGATACTTCTTACACAGGAGGAGCTAGATTTGTATTTATTCTGTAAAAATTTATCAAGAAACACTAATCATATTATCTAATGGCACAGTTCTTGTTTTAGGTTAAGATGTGTTAATTATTGAATAAATAGAAATTTTCATAGATAATAGAGATTTGGTTATAAGACTTAAACCCGATGTGAATCGGGTTTTTTTCTGTTTATAGAGGTTATGTTTAGTGAATAGAAACTGTTCTTTTTTGTATCTTTATAGCCTAATTATAACCCATATTATGACATCTAAACTCACAATCAGACTGCTATGTCTATCAGCAGCTGTTATTTTCAGTACAACCAACCTTTTCGCATGGGGTCAAAAAGGCCATGATACAACATGTTCAGTGGCTGAAAGACACTTGACTAAGAAGGCTAAGAAAAAGATTGCGGAGATCTTTGACGGCAAGTCTATCGTGTACTGGGCAAACTGGATGGACAATGCAAGTAACCAGGATGAGTACAGGTATACAAAGACTTGGCACTATAAGAATATTGATCCGGATGAGACTTATGAGACAGCCCTTGAGAACGAAAACGGAGACGTTCAGAAGGCGATAGAAGCTCAGATTGCGGCTCTTAAGTCAGGAACTCTCAATAAGGAGGCATCAGAAATTGCTCTTAGAATGCTCGTTCATCTTGTTGGAGATCTTCATTGCCCTATGCATATGGGACATAGATCTGACTCCGGCGGAAACCGTCACCAGGTGCAGTTCTTCAATGAAGGAACTAACCTTCACAGCGTGTGGGACTCAAGGATGCTTGAGAGAGCACACAACTGGACATATACTGAGTGGACCAATCAGATTGACCGTGCTGATAAGAAGACCGTAAAGGAACTCCAGAAGGGAACTGTTGCTGATTGGGGAAAGCAGACTTACGAGGAGACAAAGAAAGTCTATGAAAACACTCCTATCGGAACAAAGATTTCCTATAACGAAGTTGCATACTGGACTCCACTTATCGAGCAGCAGCTTTTCCTTGGCGGAATCAGACTTGCAGCTGTTCTTAATGACATTTTCAAATAATAGGAGAGTCTAGAAGATGATCTTTTCAGAAAATATCGGAGAAGGGCTTGCCATTCAGATGACAGTGGCAAAGGCCGTGGCAAAATACGCGGAAGGTAAGGAGTTGTCAAAAAAGTTGACAGAACTCTTGAAGACTCTTCTTTATGAAAACATGAAAGAAGATGCCACAGACGAGGCTATGACTGATCTTTTAGCGGAAGAATGTGATGACAAGAGGCTTGATCCAGAAGATGTGATGAAGCATTTCGAGGCGATTACGAGTGATTTCGCTGAACTTATCAAGGATTAGTTTAAAAAGAAAACCAAAATTTTTTAAATATAAACTATTGGCGCACTAGTATTTATAAAATTATTTTATATATTTGTGCGAATAGTTTTTTCATAGGTTAATTTAAAATTCTGGTTAGAATTGCCCCAGCTATATGATGTGAATCATGTAGCTGGAGTTTTTTATGCCCTACACTTATCTGAAATGGCGTTTTATTCGCTGAAGGTATATGTGATAGTACCTCTTGCTTTAGCGCTGGAACCGGTTGAGAATTTCGCTTTCTGGGCTGCTGTTTTGCAAGCTGTACGAATCTTCCTGTTTTTGATTGTAGAGTTTCCGGTATCAATTGAAGATGAAATAACAGATCCGGATTCATCAACAGTAACCTTGACTGTCACAAATCCTTCTTCTGTGAATTCTACGTCAGGAAGAGTGTCGATAGATACGGCTGTCCTTCCGATAACCTTGCTTGATATTGAACAGGTCGAGAATAGTACTTTATCTGTAGATGCTTCCTTTTCCAGTTCTTTGCTGATTCGTTTCTGGTTGATTCTGTTGATTCTCTTGTCAGACAAAAGGCCATCACT
>JAKSJT010000159.1 GCA_024402125.1 Bacteroidales bacterium | reverse complement strand
AGGAGATTCTCAACAAAAGCAATGGACTTTACACTAATTGTTCTTGTCATTTCGCATGACACCAAACAAATGAGCACAAATGCCAGAACCGCTATTTTTACTAGTCTACTGTTCAAAATAAAACTAATTAAAAGAACAGAAGTTCACGATACTTTGGAAGTGGCCAAAGCTCATCACCGATAAGCATTTCAAGCTGATCAGCACTAGCTCTTACCTTATCCATCATATCTTTAACCTCAGTAGAGTAAAGTTTTGCTTTAAGTGCACCATCCTCTACTACGTTAGCTTTCTTGCGAGCCTCACAGAGCGCATCGACATCAGCGGATATCGTATTGATAAATCCAGCAATCTTTCTGTATGTATCGATTTCGGACTTGCAAAGTTCCTTGTACTCATCTCCGAATACCTCCTTAGCTCCAAGGATGTTCTTCATAAGGATATTCTGGTACTCGATAGCTGATGGAATAACATGGTTAAGGCACATGTCACCCTGGACTCTAGCCTCGATCTGTAGTTTCTTGACATAGTTCTCATTGAGAAGCGCGTAACGAGCCTGAACCTCCTCAGGAGAAAGGACTCCCATGTTTTTAAACATTGCAATAGAGTCTTCCTCAAGGAATGACTTATATGCCTCAGGAACATTCTTAACTGCTCTAAGACCTCTTCTTTCAGCCTCTTCAGCCCATTCCTTACTGTAACCGTTTCCTTCAAAGAGAACATCCTTTGACTCTACAAGGAACTTGGTGACAACTTTCATTACAGCATTCTGACGACTGCATCCAGCAGCCTCAAGCGCATCAACTTCCTTTCTGAACTCACAAAGGCTCTCAGCTACTGCTGTATTAAGGACATACACTGCTGATGCTGCATTTGCTGATGAACCAAGAGCACGGAACTCGAATCTGTTACCAGTGAATGCAAATGGAGATGTTCTGTTTCTGTCTGTATTGTCAGGATGAATCTCAGGAACAGAACTTACTAGTTCGAACGCATCCTTAACATCATTATCCTCAGGAGTAGCACCTGTGCTCATGATTGAGTTAAGAATCTTAGACACATTTGATCCTGAGAAGATTGACATCACTGCTGGTGGTGCCTCATGTCCACCGAGTCTGTAGGAGTTATTGAGATTGCTGATTGAAGACATCAGCAGATAGTTATGCTTATATACAGCCTTAGTCACTGCAGCATAGAATGCTAGGAACTGAAGGTTCTTTGACGGTGTCTTTCCTGGGGAGAGTACAAGTGTACCCTTATCTGTTACAATTGACCAGTTGACATGCTTTCCACTTCCGTTAATTCCATCAAATGGCTTTTCGTGGAAAAGAACCTTTAGGTTATGCTTCTCTGCGACCTTCTGCATCACAATCATGAGAAGCATATTCTGGTCGATTGCCTTTGTACATTCACAGAACAGAGGTGCACATTCGAACTGATTAGGAGCCACCTCATTATGACGGGTCTCAAGATCAATACCAAGTTTATATGCCTCTGTTTCAAAGTCCTTCATATAAGCTTCAACCTTTGAAGGAATTGAACCGAAATAATGGTCTGAAAGCTGCTGATCCTTAGCCGATGTATGTCCAATCACTGTTCTGTCACATAGGCGAAGATCAGGTCTTGCAGCATATAGTGATGAATCCACAAGGAAATACTCCTGCTCAAGTCCAAGATTGACATGAACTGCCTTTACTGATTTGTCAAACCGGCTTGCTACAGCTGCTCCCGCTTCACTTAGTGCAGACAAAGACTTGAGGTTTGGCACCTTCATATCAAGAGCTTCACCTGTATGTGAAACGAACACTGAAGGAATACAGAGTGTTTCATCAAGGATGAATACAGGGGAGGTAGGATCCCATGCAGAATAACCTCTTGCCTCGAAAGTGTTTCTAAGACCACCGCTTGGGAAACTTGATGCATCCGGCTCCTGCTGAACTAGAGCACTGCCCTTGAAGTTCTCAAAAGCCTGTCCGTTCTTAATAGTAAGGAAAGCCTCATGCTTCTCTGCTGTAGTTCCTGTAAGAGGCTGGAATATATGTGTATAATGAGTAGCACCCATTTCAACTGCCCAGGACTTCATACCTGAAGCAATTTCGTTAGCTACTTTTCTGTCAATTTTTGCACCTTCATTAATAGCCGCAACAACTGCTTCATAAGCAGGCTGGGACATATATCTCCTCATCTTTGGAAGATCAAAAATATTCTGACCAAAATATGTAGATACAGGTCTGTTTTCTGCGAAATACCTTTCAGTCTTGTGGCTAGCAGCTTCGTCTAAAGCTCTTTTTCTGAATGTTGCCATAAATAAATTATCGGATTGTGATTAGTCTACAAAGATAGTCAAAATATCTATGTCCCTAGCAGATTGGAAGCAAAACTTAACGAATAATACCAGTCTTCAGGACATATCAAATATCTCTGAAAAACTGGTATATAGGATTGGTATTTAAACACAAAATACTACGACAGGACCTCGAATATTTTCGGAATAAGAAGTGACAATATAAACTCTTCTTCCATGAAATGAGTTCCCTCATAAATTGTCACAGAATCTTCCCCATAGTACTTTTTCCAGGTCGAAAGTCTCACAACTCCACTTCTTCTATAGTGATCCCTTGTTCCAATGAAAGCATGGAAATAGTCTTTGCCTCCCATCTTAGGAGAATTAGCAAGTGCCTTATCTCTGAATCTTCCCCACTTTGACAATACATCATATGTGAAATGAAGAGGTTGTCTCTCCCCTGGACGAGGTTTATAGATTCTATCCAGAATCTTTGTCACCAAACTGATTTTAGTCAAAACAGCCAGTTTTGAGAAGTATAATGGAGCATTAAGTGCCGGAGAAACAAACAGATGAGGGACACCCTTTATCGCCAAGGCATGGATTGAACCCATCGATTCTCCTATTATCAATATAGGATCCAGTTCGTCTACCCAGGATGATATCTGCTTCTCCGCTATCTCCGGATCAAAGTCATATGTTCTAACAACGACATCAAGACTGATAGAAAAACTTAAAGGAGCCATATCGTTGATATGCTCCTTAAGTATCGACGGGATACGGCTGTCTTTGCCTCCTCCCATTCCGTGAATATATAATATGGTCCTAACAGGCATCCTGAAGACTAATTCTTTGACTTTGCCTCAATGAGCTTGAACTGAGTCACGATACAGTTCAATAGCTTTTCCATAATGATTGGCTTTGTAATAAAGTCATTTGCGCCAAGCTGGAAGCCCTTTACTACATCTTCATTTGAGTTCAACGCAGAAAGAATTACTATCTGCATATCAGCAGTTTCAGGATTAGAACGGAGTCTTGAGAGAATTTCAAAGCCATCAATTCCTGGCATCATCAAATCCAAGAGGAGTAAATCAGGCTTTTCAGCAGCAATCATATCCAATGCCTGCTGACCGGAACCTGCAGTCTTAAGTTTAAAATTAAACTTAGACAGCATTTTCTCAACAAGAAGAAGGTTAAGTGGGATATCATCAACAGCAAGAACCGTATACTTTGAAAGGTCCATGTTTTGTGAATATTGTGGAGTCATTATTCGATTATTTAATAATTTGAATTTTTACAAAAGTACTAATTCTACCGGAAAAGATATTTCAGGCGCAACAAGAATTAATAGCGAAATGGATATTTATTACTAAGGGTGTGTTTTGCAACTAAAAGTACCGTCGTAATTCTTTTGAAAATCACAAAAAATTTTTCAAATTTGTAGATTGAGTGCATTAAATGACAATATGTTAAGTGAGTTCCTAATATTTCTACCTTGTGGGGTCAGTCTTGTTCTGGTCCTTCTTCTGGCGCTATGCGGGAAAAGCACAAAAGCATATAAAGAGCTTATTTTCCTCTTCACATTTACTGCAATCTATTTCTTTACTGACGCTTGCTATTCCTACAAATATATAGACTATAGCACGTTATCGATGACACAGCTATTAAGCCAGCTAATCACTCCTTGTATCCTGCCTCTTTCATGGCTCTATCTCAACAACCTGAGCGGACAGAAATCAGGCCATATAATGAGTGCATTCTGGATAATTGCTCCTGTGTTCCTTTTCAGCTCCGCGATCACTCTTCATCTTTTGATCGGCGGTGACAATGTCAACCTCTATCTTGAGAAATACGACAATTCAAAATCATACCCTGCCGGATTTGATGACAACATCTATTACTTGTACCATTTCTTCAAGTCAAGTGTCTTTAGAGCCGTTCTTCTCTTTGAAGTAGTCGTAATGATATTCTTCTTAGCAAGAGGTGCAAAGAAGTCGAAATTCAGTTTCAAGAACGTCAGGAACTTCTTCTTTAATGACCGTTCAATTTCGCCATTCCATCTTCAGCTCTTCAACTTCAGCTTACTGATATTTATTATTGTAGCTAAGATTCTTCTTAAACGAGGTTTTCTTATTGAACATCAGTGGGTCGCCGTTCTTATGTCTATAATAGTATGCGGACTGATCCTCTATACAGGTTTTGTATGCATGTTCGGAAACTGGACAGAAATTTCACGTGCCGACATGACTTTCAATCAGCCTAGAAGTTATCTCGACGAAGCAAAAGAGATTCTTGAAGCAAAGAAAGACATCCAGAAAACAGAACAGAGCGTTTCCGAAACAGCTGAGACAGTAGAAGGTGCAGACAGCATGGGTGAGGAAATAGAATCCCCAGAGACTATTGAGATCAAAGAAGAAACCCCAGAAATCAGAGCTGTCAACACTGCCCTACTGAGCAAATTTGAAGATCTGATAATCAATCGTCAGCTCTTCCTGACTCCAGGCCTTACAATCAACGACATTGCAGAAAAGTTAGGCACAAACAGAACATACATTTCACAGCTAGTCAATGATGAGTATAAGATGCCATTCCCAGACTTCCTGAACTCTCTCCGAATTGACTACGCCGAGCAATATATCCTTCACAACAGGGATGCCAAGCAGAACGAGGTGGCTCTTGCTTGTGGATTCCCTAGCGCATCCTCATTCAATGTTACATTCAAAAAGATTACAGGTGTAACCCCTAGAATCTGGCTCGCAACCTATACAGATAATAAAAGTTAGTTCAGTTTAATATTATTTATCATGAATTTTAAGTCAATCCTTTGCTCTGCCGCTGTTTTGCTTCCAGTAGTTGCAACAGCTCAGCAGAAGGCTGCAACACCTGACCTCACATTCACAACAGTTGTTGCTAACCCTATCACTTCTATCAAGAACCAGGCAAGCTCAAGCACATGCTGGTGTTTCTCAACAATGGCATTCCTCGAGTCAGAAGCTATTCGTATCAACAACATCAAGGACGCTAAGAACTATCCTGATTTCTCAGAAATGTTCGTTGTCAATCACTCATATCAGGAGAGAGCTGCCAAGTACGTAAGACTTGACGGTAACCTTAACTTCGGTCCTGGTAGTGAGCCAGATGATGCTCTTCATATCATGAAGGACTATGGTCTAGTTCCTCAGTCAATCCAGGAGGGTCTTAACTATGGTACAACACTTCCTTCTCACAGCGAGATGGACGCTTCCCTCCTTACATATATTGAAGGTATCAACAAGAGAGCTAGCCGTGGCCTTACAGCTGGTTGGAAGAATGGTTTCAAGGGTATCGTTGACGCATACCTCGGAGAGTGCCCTGAGTCTTTCGAGTACAATGGAAAGACAATGACTCCTGCAGAGTATAGAGATTCATACAAGCTCAATTCTGATGACTATGTATCTCTTACATCATTCACACACCACCCATTCTACACAAAGTTCGCTCTCGAGATTTCAGACAACTGGAGATGGGATGAGTCATACAACGTTCCACTTGATGTATTCATGGATGTTCTCTACAATGCAGTAAAGAACGGTTATACAGCAGTTTGGGGAACAGACGTAAGTGAGGCTGGTTTCACAAGAGACGGTATCGGTCTTCTTCTCGACCCTAACGCAGGTAAAGCACCAGCAGCAGGTTCAGACCAGGAGCACTGGGTAGGTCCAGCAGCACCTCAGGCAGCAGCTCAGGCTAAGCCAGCAGGAGCACCAAAGGAGATTGTTCCAACTCAGGAGTGGCGTCAGGAAGGCTACGATAACAAGTCTACAACTGATGATCATGGTATGCAGATCTATGGTATCGCTAAGGACCAGTATGGCAATGAGTACTTCATGGTTAAGAACTCATGGGGCGAGACAGGTAAGTATAAGGGAATTTGGTACGTATCTAAGAACTTCGTAGCTGGTAAGTCTATGGATTACACAATCCATAAGGACGCTCTTCCAAAGGACCTTAAGAAGAAACTCGGTATCAACTAATAAGATGAATATCAGGAAGCATATTCCTAATTCTATCACTTCCATGAATCTGCTTTGCGGAGTCATGGGAGTGATTTTCGCATTGGAAGGAAGACTGGACATAGCCTTCCCTCTTATGATTCTGGGCGCTCTTTTCGACTTCTGTGATGGTCTTGCTGCCCGTCTTCTGAAAGCATACTCTGACATAGGTAAAGAACTAGATTCTCTTTCAGATATGATAAGCTTCGGAGTTCTTCCTAGCGTGATGCTTTATAAGACAATGGCAAACGTTCAAGACATGTGCTGGGCATGCTATCTGCCTCTTGTCCTTGCTGTATTCTCTGGACTAAGACTCGCAAAGTTCAATATTGACGAACGCCAGCATGAGAGCTTTATAGGACTCCCAACTCCTGCCGCTGCGATGATTTGCGGATCATTTGCATACTGCATAGCAATAAGACCAGAATACGCAATTTCTTCGTTGGCAACAAACTGTTGGTCTATCCCTGTTCTCGCAATCATATTATCA
>JAKSJT010000158.1 GCA_024402125.1 Bacteroidales bacterium | reverse complement strand
GGACTGTGCAGGTACTGCTTGGATCGAGCGTGGTTGCTGAGAGTCCTCGGGCGCTTGCCTGAACCTCCGGATAATAGTACTAATTGCATTCTGTCTTATCTACAAATCCCATAATATTTAGCATACCACTGCGCGAAGGCTCTTAGGCCATCTCTCAGTGGAGTACTTGGTCTAAAACCAAAGTCCTGCTCAAGTGGGGTGGTATCAGCATAAGTAACAGGGACATCTCCTGGCTGCATAGGAACAAGTTCCTTGTGCGCGTCAAAGTCATAGTCAGATGGGAGAACCTTCGCGGCTATAAGCTCTTCTTGAAGTATTGTCACGAAATCGAGCAGATTCTCTGGCGAGTTGTTGCCGATGTTGTAAACCTTATAAGGCGGCACTGGAAGTCCATCCTCGCCGGTTGCCTTCTCTGGTGCATGCTGCATGATACGGACAACTCCCTCTACGATGTCGTCAACGAATGTAAAGTCACGTTTGCAGTTGCCATAGTTGAAAATCTGTATAGTCTTACCTTCTCTCAACTTGTTTGTGAATCCGAAGTATGCCATATCAGGTCTTCCTGCAGGACCATATACCGTAAAGAACCTAAGTCCTGTTGACGGAATGTTATACAGTTTGCTATAAGCATGAGCCATGAGCTCATTACTCTTCTTCGTGGCAGCATAGAGCGATACTGGATTGTCAACCTTATCATCAGTTGAGTATGGAACCTTCTTGTTTGATCCATACACAGAACTTGATGATGCGTATACAAGATGCTCTACTTCGTGATGACGGCATGCCTCAAGGATGTTGTAGAATCCAATCAGGTTTGATTCGATATAAGCATCCGGGTTTGTGATACTGTAACGAACGCCAGCCTGTGCTGCGAGATTCACAACAACTGCAATCTTGTTTTCAGTGAAGATTTTCTCAATTGTTTCCTTGTTTGCAATTGAATCTTCTACAAACTCCCAGTCACGATTAAGAGCCTCGATTTCAGAGAGACGCTATTTCTTGATGTTGACATCGTAATAGTCGGTCATAGAGTCGATGCCGATGACCTTGATGTCTCTTATGTCGTGAAAGAGTCTCTTGACGAGATTGCTGCCGATGAATCCTGCAGCACCTGTGACGAGCACTGTTTTTCCTTCAAGGTTTATGTTGTAGTTTACCATTTTTGCTATATCTATTTTTGTTTTAATCCACCTTCTCCAGAAACTCAGGAGACACATATGAAGTCGCCACAGCGGCGATTCCGGAGATGGAGACTATCAGTCGTCTGTCTCCCTTGATTCTTTTGATTACGCCTACTGCACCCTTAAGTGGACCATCGAGTACTCTGACTTTCTGTCCTTCGAGTAATTTCTTGTCATTGACTTCGAGGGGATGTAACTCCTGTTTCTTAAGGTTCAGGATTCTCCTGAAGTTTTCCATCTCCTGATCAGGCATAGTCTGAGGATATTGTCTTTCAGGATCTCTATAGACCATAATCTGGCTGAACCAGTCTGCCTTTGCCTTAAGGATGGTATCCTCAGTGCAACGAAGGAATACGATTGGCCCGAGCATAGGCTTGCCTCCGGATGTCGGGATGAAGATCTCGACATCTTTGGACATAAGGTATCTTACGATGCTGGTTTTCTCTGTGTAAATCTTAACAGCGTACCAGCTGATGGATGATAATGAGTACAAATGAATTTGAATAAGGGCATATTTAGGCTGTCCGCAAGACTGCCCTAAAGTCAACTCTTAGGAGGCGGATAGCTATACGGCATCAGAAACACTGACATGTGTCATGCCCCTCTCTCAGGTGACAGAGGACACGCCGACGATGTATGAACTTAGACTTTTTATGCGCTAATAGGGCACATTCAACAACGTAATGCAAAGGTAGTCATTATTATATAATAAACACGCGCACGAGTGGATAAAATGTGCCAAAAAAGACATTTTCTCTTGTCTTTTTATATATCGCAAGGGTCTGAGTATCGGATAGCTGGGCCCGATAGTGTGAAACCGCCCCGGATAGTGCTTCGAGGCGGCGTAAAAGCAAGTCTAAGAAGGCAGATAAGTGACGAGCCACTGATGGACTCCTCTGAAGCTTATAAGCCAGATGTCTCCAATACCAGATGCCCTTCTATGAGGGAACATTCTGACACGATGATTTCTATGAGATAGTGCTCGCTGCCATCTGAGCCTGTGTATCTCTGGTTACGGATGCGTCCGACCACCTTGAGAGCTTTGCCCTTTTCCAGAAGAGATAGATCACAAGTCTTGTCTGACTGGAAGATTGTGAGGTTATGCCATGTGGTCTCGATTACTGGGCAGTCGTCTTTCTTGAAGGCGTAGTTGGTTGCAAGGCTGACGCGGGCGTACTGGGTTCCGCCGATCTTTGATACTCGTACCTGTCCGATGATGCCGGTGAGATGTACTCTGTTTACGAATTCCATGATAATTGTGCGATTAAGTGAGTTATTACTTCTGGTAAGTATTCTTTGAATTCTCAGCAAATGAGAAGAAGTTCTTTCTCGAGATGATGATATGGTCCAGGAGAGAGATGTTGAAGAGTTCACAGCACTCTTTCAGCGTAGCTGTTCCTGAGATGTCCTCCTTTCCCGGATGGCAGTTTCCGGAAGGGTGATTGTGATAGAGGATGATTCCTGCTGCGTCACAGAGAATGGCTTCCTTGATGATGCGTCTGTTGTCAAGGAGAACGGAAGTAAGTGTTCCACATGTCATCATCTTCTTGGCGATGGGAGTGTTTGCACTTGTAAGGAACAATACCCAGCTCTCCTCATGGTCAAGGTCATGAAGATCATTGTAGAGCAGGTTTGCCGCATTGTAGGAGTTGGTGATCTGTGATTCTCCTAATAATGGATATGACTGGTTCTCTTTCATGTTAAGAATGTGTCTAGAGTTAAACTTCGTTGTATTACGACGCTTAGCAATACGGAAGGAAAAGAGCGATGGAAAGGCAAGGTGGAGAGCGCTAGCGGACCTTGCCGGATCGCGTCCTTCGTAGCTTTGCAAAGTGATACAGAAGGAGACTCGGGCACATTATGGAAGAGAAAAAAGTCAAAATATATTTGGGATATTATATCACGGATTTATACTTTTGTCGCAAATATTCGCACGTTCTATGAAAATTCTGACCTTTTTCAGCGCCAAGGGAGGCACTGGTAAGACTACCTTCAACGTCCTGCTCGCATCGTATCTGAAGTATGAGCTAGGACACTCGGTGCTCTTCCTCGACTTTGACGCTCCTTCGTTCAATGCCTGTCTAATACGCAGCAAGGAGATGTCATCCTCCCATGATGAATCGACGCTGTACCCAATCCAGAAGGTAGAGGACCAATCACAGGAAAAGATCCTCACTGTGGTCAGAAACATCTCATCCCTGAAAGACCAGATCGATTATGTCATCTGTGACTTCAGAGGCTCATTCTCAAAGGATGATCCCGTACTCACTTTCGCACAATATGGAATTCTAAACAAGGTCATCATCCCGATCGAACTAGACAATACGATTCTGTCTTCGGCAAACACGCTTGCGTCAATCTTCACCCACACCCACCAAGATGTCACTCTGTTCTTCAATCGAGTCTATGGCAAGGAGAACATGCAGATGTATGAAGAGGTCAGACGGATGTTCCTGGAAAATGGGCACCAGGTGTCGGAGCATATGGTCAGAAATGCTGTCAATCTCAGAAGAGACAGTGGCAGTGTACGTCACCTGAGAAGCACTGTGATGTTCCCGAAGAGAAGGATAGAGAATGAGAACCCCGGAATAATCAAGCTGTTTGAGGAGGTGATACGATGAAGTGGCTTGATCTCTTACGGTTCAGACTTGCGTCTGCCCCGAAACTTGGCGGAGCGGCTTCTGACACTTCCGACCTCATTCCCAAAGTGGTCATACCTGTCCTTGTCATTGAAGCTGACAATGAACCCATTCCTTACTACGGAGAAGATGCGTCCGGGGACTGCTCTTCTCCACAGGAACTTCTCGAAGTTACTGCGTTTGAGCAGCAAATGCAGACTTTAGGTCTGCAGAAGGTCGAGATTGAAGGATGCGAGATCCAGGAACTTGACTTCAGCAGGCTCGATAGAGTAGCCGCATTGTTCGGCACATAGCATACACTCCCAATAAGAATCTAACCGAAAACTACTATAAAACTCAACCTATGAAAAACTTCAAAAAACTTTTAGGGCCCACTTTGCTGGCAGCACTGACTCCGGTCAGTGCTTTTGCCCAGCAGGATGCGGCGTCTCTTGTCAATGAGATGAACTCGCAGGTTAGGGCCATGGCTGCGCCTGTGTACTCACTCATCATGACTGTGATTATTCTTCTGGGAATGGTATCTCTGGTGATGGTGGCAGTAAAGATGAACAGCGCAGACCAGCAGGCATCCAACAGGGCCATGGCCTGGTTCGGTATCCTTGTGTTCTGCCTTGTGGCAGCCGTCGTCATGAAAGGTCTCATATAGTATGAAAGTCAAAGTCTACAGAAATCTTGACCGCCCGTTTACTCTGTTCGGCATCAAGGGAGATTTCATCGGAGTGATGATAGCCGAGGCGGTAGTCTCTCTTGTCATTGCCACTATCGCTGGAACTGCCACCTCCAGTTTCATTGGACTCGGAGTGTTTGCAGTCCTGCTGTTTGTGGGATACTTCTCCGTGTCCTTGATACAGGAAAAGCACAGTGGGAACGAGATAGGAAGATTGCTCTCAGGGGCACGGCTTCCGAAGGTCATTGTAATAAATGAAAAGCCATGGAAGAAATCGGAATGAGGGAAGTATACCCACATTTCCCCATAGTGGATGGAGTCATTGAGTCCAGACGTGGGGATATCTGTTTCGGCTGGGAGGTTCAGCTTCCGCCGGCGTTCAGGTGCAATCCGGATGCATATGACGCAATGGTCAAGTCCATCGCGTCGGCTATCGCATTGCTGCCTGACTACAGCATTGTCCATAAGCAGGACATCTTCATGTATAAGACTTATGAGCAGGGTCTGACGTCTCAGGAATACCTGCAGGGCGCCTATGAGAGGCACTTCGCAGGAAGAAGATACCTGGATCATACTTGCAGGCTGTATCTGACATTTGCGAACAAAGGCAATATCGGCAAGGGCAGCGGCATTGTCGGTCTGTCCATTGCCAATGTTCCATCTGCGGCTGACCTCACTAAGGCATTTGCTGCTGCAGAGCAGTTTGAATCAATGATGGGAGCAGGTACACTCCTGAGCCTGAGACGCCTGGCTGACGATGACTTCAATGGACATGGAGACTTCGAGGCGGGAATCCTCCAGAACTACATCAACTTCAGCGAAAGCGGAGCTGATGTATTGTCGGACTTCGTGCCTCGAAAGGACTGCTGCCGCACCGGAGACAAGATAGTCGTCTGCCATACGGTATCCGAACTTGATCAGATGCCAGGAGAGTTGTCTCCCTACAAGAGAATCCAGGCTCTGAGTACGGAGCAGTCTTCAGTCAACCTGTCCACATTCTCTGGTATCTCCATTGATCTGGACTGTGAGCATATCGTGAACCAGATTATCTACAAACTACCACAGAGGGAGACTCTAGCCAAGCTTGACCTCAAGCGAAGGAGGATGACCTCAATGTCCAGGTCTACTGAGAATCGTATCTATGCAGATGAACTGAATGAGTTTGCTGAAGAAGCAGCGAAGGTTCAGAAGACCATTGTAGGTTATCACTTGAATGTTCTCACAGGAGCCCCTGCAGACAGGATTGAGGCCGCGAAGGACAAGGCGACTTCAGCCCTGTCCAAGTGCGGCGTTGTTCCAGTCTACAACATCAGGAATGCTGCCGAGATCTTCTGGGCCTCGATGCCTGGCAATGAAGCTGGTCTGTCTTTGAATGAGTATATGACCATCGACTTGGAAGGAGCCCTCTGTACTTGGATCTATGACGGCTATGATGAAGGCATCCCTGATGGCAACATGAAACTCTCTGAAAGGCAAAAGCAGGTTCCTATACGCTTCGATATTCAGGAGGTTGCCAAGGAGAAGAACCTGATCGAGAACTTCAATGTGTTCTTGCTTGGACCTTCGGGATCCGGAAAGTCCTTTTTCATGAACAAGTACTTGAAATCCTGCTATGACAATGACCAACACGTGTTTCTGATTGATGTCGGCCACTCATACAGAGGACTCTGCAACATCATCAAGGAAGAATCTGGAGGAACTGACGGATCTTACTACACCTGTGAGAAGGGTTCGCCATTGTCCTTTAACCCATTTAGAGACGTGAGAAGATTCCAAACGATGGTGAAGGATGAATCTGGCGATACTGTCTCCAATCCAGACTATGACGAGGTGTCGATCAACTTCCTGTATTCACTAATGCTGACTCTCTGGAAGAACGGCAAGGAGGAGGTCTCTCCGACAGCGCTCAGATTCGTGAAAGAGAGCGTGGACATGTTTGTCTCAGTCTGGGATAAGGAGACGGATCCGATCTTCGATGACTACTTCAAATTCCTGAAGGGGCCATTCTCGTCTTATCTGAAAAAAGAAGCAGTGGATGCTTCCTACTTTGACATTAAAGGATATCTGCTGGCATTGCAGCAGTTCACTGGCAAATACAAGTACGGCAAGCTGCTGAATTCAAATGCCCAGATAGATGCACTCCATGACAGGTTCGTTGTCTTTGAGATTGACAACATCAAGGATGATGAGACCATCTATCCTATCACAACACTTGTGATCATGGATATGTTCACTGAGAAGATGCGTAAGACACCGGAGTTCAAGGTGCTGGTGAATGAGGAGGCATGGAAGTCGCTTATGGGTAGTCAGATGGCCGGATTCAT
>JAKSJT010000157.1 GCA_024402125.1 Bacteroidales bacterium | reverse complement strand
ATTTGGCTTTACTGAGTCTCCACTTCCATTTGTCAAAATTACCGAAGAGATTGATTCCGAATCTGAACGGAATAGGGGACTTGAGAACTGATACATGATACTGGAAGTCATCATCAAGGTTCTGAAGACCACTAAGGGCTAGCTTGTATCTGTCGATCTTAAGTATGAATGGGAAGATCTCAAGGACGTTATCCTTAATGATACCATTCATCTTCATGTCGTCAATAAAACCAGTCTTTTTGTTTCTGAACATGAGGACTCTTGCAAGAGTCTTGATAGGTCCAGTCTCTTCAAGAGAGAGTTTCTGACCATTGATCTTGACAATACCATTGACACTTGGCATGATGATATTCATGTTGGTGTCAAGCTGTGTTGTCACAGCCATCTCACAATCTAGCATACCCTTGAATGCCTTGAGCATCGGCATGATGGTGTCAACAGCCGGCATGAGGCTTATTACCTGATCTGCTGAGATGTCTACCATGTTCAGGTCAAATCCTGCAGCGATGTTCTGTTTGGTCTTTGTTGAGTAGAATCCCTCGAAGTAGATGTCACCCATGTTTGATGTTGCAAGGGTGTTAGTCAACTGGAGAGTTCTCTGTTTCATGACAAGATCTGCAGCAAGCCAGTCAATGTTGAGGTCAGAGTATTTGATCTGACTGCACTGGAGTGATACATTGGCAACAAGGTTCGATGGGATTACAAAGAGCTCGAAGTTCGTATCAGTGTTATCTCCAAGGTTATCAAATGTTACCTGGTTCAGGTATTCCTCGTCGTTAAGATCTGACATGTCAGCTCCCTTTGGAGCTTCATACTTTGATCCAAGGTCATATGCTGCCAGCAGCTCATTTGCATTGATGCTGTTGGATGTGATATCAAGGTCGAGTGTGATTGTTCCCTTGTCTGTAAAGGCTCTCTTGAGACCTGACAGTGAACCAGCTGCTGAGATGTCAGATTCGCCAGGGGCAAATGTGAAGTTCTTCAGGTCAATCCTATCGTTAGTGAACGTTCCCTTAGCATCATAAATCTGGTTCTTAAGAGGGAAGTAAGGAGTGATGACTAGACCCTCCTTTATGTCAAGTGAACCTGTTATGTCCCATTCATTGATGTACTTGACAAGGTTCTCGTCAAGACGGATATCGATATCCTTCTTTCTGAAGTCGTCCTCTCTTAACCACTCAGGAAGATCTCTTGTTCTTTTACCGCTTCTTTCCCTGATAAGAAGAGAGTCTTTTCTGACACCAGGGTTCGCCTTGTGAAGGGAGTCCACATACTGCCTTCTTCTCTGTCCCTTCTCAAAGGTGTGCATGGCAGCAGATATATGGAAGCCTGCATCCTTGAGGTTGATTCGGTTGACTCCGGCATGACCTGATATTGACGCATTCTTGTTGTCAAGACTAAGGATAGGAGTGTAGACTTTCTTTCCTGGTTTTCTTTTAACTGTAAATGTGTTGTCAGTTGATCTGATGCCAAGAGTTGTGGAGTCTGACAATGTAACATTGACGCTCTGGATGCCAAGTTTTCCTACAAACGGATGAAGGATATCGGATCCTGCCATCAGCTCAAGGGAATTCTTTGCCGAGAACTTGGCGCTAGTTAGACCCGCAGAGATATCGGACACATTGGCCTTTACAGAGTCGATGGACGCTGTAAGACCCTTGTTCATCATAACGGTCGGTCTAAGGATATATGCTGAGATGTCGTCAGGGGAGTCCTTTACTGATATCATAGAACTCTCAAGTTTTGCAATCAAATCTGACTGTGAGAAGTTGTAAGGAGTCATCTGAGACATAAGGATGCTTCCGTCTAGGGACAGTGACACATCTCCAGATGCTGAAATGCCCATGTCTTCAGGTAGAACAGTAACAACTTCTGAGAGGTCGGCTCTTCCGTTTCCCTTAAGCTCGAATAGAGGATCGTCTCCTAAAAGATCAAATCCAGCACCCTTGATACCTAGATCAACTCCGGCGAATTTAAGTTCGAAGCTGTTAAGGGATGCATCAATAAGACCCTCCTTTCCAGTAGCTGCAGTAAGGTCCAGATCTATTGTGCCATTCTTCTTCAGGTCAATATATGTGAATGATGCATTAGGGACTTTAGCGTAAGCTGCTATCTCTGGAAGCGTTCCATGAATTGAGTTGTACCAGCCTTTAGCCTGGATGCCCATGGAAAGAAGAGCGTTGGTTGAGAAGCTCTTGAGGATAGGGAAGTTGTTTTTGAATGTATTTATGACATTGTTAACCTTGCAGTCTGTGACATTGAGCTGGCCGTCGACATAGATGCTGTCGATAATCTCGATGTCCGCGCTACCTTCCAATTCGATGCCGGCAATGCTGGCTGTGAGTTCCTCAAGGTCAATTGCGATACCTTCTGATTTAGGAAAACCGACTTCACCATACAACTCGATAGGGATGTCCATTCTTCCGAATGCACTAGTTGCGAGGTGAGCATCCGCTGTGGCGTCAAAGTCCATATGGTTGTGGTGCTCGTATACTCTCAGATGCTCAAGGTTCAAAGAGGCGGTATCGGCAGGAATTCTGCCGGAAACAAACAGACTGTCAAGGTTGAGCCTTATCTTGTTCTTCTGAGGATTGCTTGTTGCGATTTTTCCATCGAACGCAAGCTGATTCATGTTCATCGCAGCGAACAATGTATCTGCCTGATTGCTGTAGTATGCGGTAGGGCTACCTGTCATGCTGACTCCACCAATGACAATCGGCGGGATCTTGAATCCGCTGTTATCATCTTCATCATCGCTGGATGCAATTTTGAACATGTCCCAGTTAGCCTTAGTTGAGTCATACTGATGAGCAAAGACTCTGACCCTGTCGATGTTCGCATGAGGGATCTTGTATTTGCCAAAGATGATGGCAACATAGTTTACGGACAAGGACAAATCCTTGAAACTTGCCAAGGTGTCAGCAGCCTCGGCTCTTCCCATGTCCCTTGCAATATTTGGTGCTCCAACTGAATCAAACTCTGCGTATCTGTCATGAGGGTAGGTCAAGGCAAAGTCCTTGACAGAGATGTTCAGGTTCGGAAAACTCCTGAACATTGATGCGTTTATACTGCTGTAGGTCAAGGACCCGTCAATGTATTCGGAAGCGAACTTATTTACAATATTACCTAAGACTGTCGAATTGAGCACTATCTGCAGTACTACAATTATGACAGCCCAAAGTCCGAAGAAAGCCATAAGACCTGCGTGAAGATACGGATGTCTTCTAGCTTTTCTGGAGTTGTTCTCCTCGCTCATGAACTAGGTAATTTGAGTTAGTTATTAGCGGTTACATTGTAAATGTAATTCCTCGAAGGCAAATATAACAAAATAAAAGAAAAGAGGATGACTGAATTATCAATCATCCTCTGTGATATTTCTGTGCTGAGGGAGAAATTACTTCTCGTCCTCGAGCTGGAGATGCTGAACGTAAATTGCCTTCTGCATAGCAATTCTCTTCTTAACAGATGGCTTCTCAAAGTTCTTGCGCTCACGAAGCTCGCGGATAGCGCCAGTCTTCTCGAACTTTCTCTTGAACTTCTTAAGAGCTCTCTCTATGTTCTCTCCTTCTTTGATAGGAACTATGATCATTTCTTAAATCACCCCCTTTTTTCTTTTAGCGGCTGCAAAGGTATATTAATTTATTCGGATTCCAAAATATTTTTGAATTCCACCATTCCTTCGGTAGCTACTTTTTTGATATGTGTGACATTAGAGTCATGAATCAATATATCGTTAGGGTCAATCACGTAGATTGGAGTTCCTCTTCTGACATATCTGTACAGGCCGGCAGCAGGGTATACCTGAAGCGAAGTTCCGACAATAAGAAGGATATCTGCATCCTCAATTATGTCGATTGCCTTGTCAATCATAGGAACTGCTTCGCCGAAGAATACGATATGAGGTCTGAGCTGACTTCCATTAACGGACTTGTCTCCTAAGTTAACCTCTTCGTATCTTACGTCAATGACCTCTTTTTCTGAGAAGGTCCTGTCGTATTCACCATCCTCAGGGCGAACCTTTGTGAGTTCACCATGGAGGTGGATCACTTTTGTGCTGCCTGCCCTTTCATGAAGGTTGTCAACATTCTGGGTGATGACAGTCACTATGTTGTTCTTTTCAAGCTCAGCGATAATTCTGTGAGCGTCGTTTGGCTTTGAGTTGGCGAGCTCTTTTCTTCTTAGGTTGTAGAATTCCAGGACAAGAGAACGGTTCCTGTACCATCCGTCAATTGATGCTACTTCCTGAGGGTCGAACTTGTCCCAAAGACCACCGTTGTCTCTAAAAGTTCCAAGACCGCTTTCTGCACTGACTCCAGCTCCAGTTAGGATTGCTATTTTCTTTTTTGTTCCCATTGTAAATCTTTTTTACCCTATACGAAACAATTAGAGTTCTCTTTTCATTCCGAAATAGTACTTGCTTACCCAATGCTCAAATAGAGGGTCAATGATCTGCGGAATGTCATTCTCATCAAATGTTATGACCTCCTTTTTCATAAGAGCCTCCTTGAGTCTCTTGACATTTGCGGACGAGTTGAGTCCATACTTTGTGATTACCTCTGAGGCGCTGAATTTTGAGTATCCGTCAAGTACTGCCTTAAGAAGGCTTACCTGATATGTTGTCATGTCATTCATGATAGCCTTGAACCTAGGCTCATTGATTGCGATGATTGTATCAAGTGCATCAAGAAGCACAGGCTCAGTGATAAAACCCTTAGACATGTAGTCACACAGTGAAACAAACTGGTTGATGTATCCTGGGTGGTTCCTGAATAACTTGCAGACTCCGGCCAGAAGGTCTCTGTCTAGAACTTTACCGCCAGATAGGAAACTTCTGGTGATATGGTCTCCGAACTCCTTTGTCTCGATAGGACGGAGCTGGAAGTGCTCAACTTGCCTGTAGAAATATTTTCTTCCCTCGAAGATGCTCTTCATGGCATTGACTTCGGATCCGCTGAAAAGATAGGATGCCTTTGGCATAGGAGTCTTCTGCATCTCCTTCAGAACCTCCTCCATTGCCTTGTAGACCTTGTCTCCGTCTTCTGTGAGGTCAACATTCTGGAACTCATTTATGATAATGATGATCGGAGTTGATTTCTCGGCTGACAGAAGATAGGGAAGTCTAGTTGCCGCATGGATATCATTAACTGTTGGCTCACCTCTAAGAACAACAATCTCCCCGGTCTCGGAGAAGTGCTTCTGGTCAAATTCGAAGCTTGTTCCATCTAGGTGAGTCTCAATGATCCTTTTGTATTCATCCTGGGTTGTGGATGTGGTTCTTATGGCTGTTGTTACCAGGCGGATAAGGAAGTCGGAAATGCATCTTATATTGAAGACGTTGAACTCTCCAATAATAAAAGGCTTTCCGGCAACTCTCATGTTGAATAGAGTCTGCTGGATGACAGAACGCTTACCGCTTCGTGGGGCCTCATAAATAGAGACGTTTTCACCTGCTCCTAGCAGGTTAGAGAGAATGTTGCAGTCGGCTTTCCTTCCAATGAAGTTCTTGCCAGTGACATATTTGTCGTAAATAAAAGGGGAATCCATCTGTGCTTTAGTCTGTTTAACAAAAGTGTTAGCAAATGTAATAAAATATTTTGCAGTGTGATGAAAATTTTCTATTTTTGCAGTCCAAAATTTATGGCTGCTAAGCTCGGTCAAGTGTTACAATGTTGTAACCGCTTACGGCTCAAACTTAAAATTAAGTTTTTCAATTATGTACGCAATTGTTGATATTGCAGGTCAGCAGTTCAAAGTAGAGGCTGGTAGCGAGATTTTCGTTAACCGTCTTGCTGCTGCCAAGGATGCTCAGGTTGAGTTCAACAAGGTGCTTCTCGTTGATGCTGAGGGCGCTGTTAAGATTGGCTCACCTTATGTAGAGGGTGCTGTTGTTAAGGCTACAGTACTTGATGATGATGCAAAGGCCGACAAGGTTCTTGTCTTCAAGAAGATTCGCCGCAAGGGATTCCAGAAGTGTAATGGCCATCGCCAGAAGCTTACAAAGATCAAGATCGACGCTATCGCTTAATTAAAGGAGGAAATGAATTATGGCACACAAGAAAGGTCAAAGTAGTTCTAAGAACGGTCGTGAGTCACAGAGCAAGCGTCTCGGACTCAAGAAATTCGGTGGTCAGGTTGTAAAGGCTGGTAACATCATCGTACGTCAGAGAGGTACAGTTCATAACCCAGACAAGAACGTTGGTATGGGTAAGGATCACACACTCTATGCTCTCGTTGACGGAACAGTTAAGTTCACAAGAAAGAGAGAAGACAAGTCTTACGTTTCGGTAGTTCCTTTTGAGAACTAATACTCGGAGGATTTGTACTGATGATAAAAAGAGGATTGCACTTCGAGTATTGTGCGGTCCTCTTTTTGTTTTGAAATAGACGTTATTAAATATATAGTAATATGCTTACACTTAAAGTACTTCGCGAAAATCCAGAATTTGTGATTGAGAAGTTGGCAATCAAAAATTTTGATGCCAGAGCTATAGTTGAAAAGGTCATCGCACTTGATGACAACAGAAAGAAACTCCAGGCAGAGAGCGACAGCCTTCTTGCTCAGCAGAAGCAGAAGGCATCCGTGATCGGTGCCCTTATGAAGGAAGGAAAGAAAGAAGAGGCTGAGGAAGCAAAGAAGGAAGTTGCCGCTCTTAAGGCAAAGTCATCGGAGCTTCTTGCTCAGGCAGATGAGAACCAGAAGGAACTTGACGCTCAGATTGTTCTTCTTCCAAATATGCCTTGTGACCTTGTAAAGCCAGGAAAGGGCGCAGAGGACAATGAGGTTGTTAAGATGGGAGGTCCAGAAGTAGAACTCT
>JAKSJT010000156.1 GCA_024402125.1 Bacteroidales bacterium | reverse complement strand
AACTATCGTCTGAACAGAAGACTGCAGGCATTGGCTCAAGGCTTGTTTTAACCATCGGGCGGCATCAAACACTCGTGAGCCAAACATTGGCAGAGTTTATCAATATTTTGTACATTTGCAGCCCTTATTATGGTAAAGTCACAGATATATACAGCCTTAAACAGCTTTGCTAAAGTAGAACTCGAAGATATCAAGCATTTCTTCGGGGCGGAAGTACCGTATGGAGCAAAGAAGGCGGAGTATGTTGATAAGATAAGTGCCTTTATCATTGATAATCCGGAGAAGTGGCTTTCCAGAATGCTTGAGCGGGACCTTATGCTTCTTGGAAAACTAGTAAAGCTTGGTCCTGGCGTCAGCTACTATGCCGACTATCCTGACTATCCTACAGTGCTTGAGACAGTGAAGCTGATTGACTCGGATACGAGTGATCCCAATTTCCGCAAACTGTCCATCAGTGAGGAACTCTACTCCATTGTCTCTCCTTGTATAGGCAAAGTGATCCATAAGTGTAAGAAAAACGGAACATTCAAGATGGAGCAGATTGCTCTAGGTATCCTTAACATCTATGGAGTAATACCGTTCGAGGAGTTCGTCAGGATGATGTGGGAGAATACCGCAGAATTCTTTGAGGACAATGAGAACGAGTGGAACAGATTCCTGGAGAAGATATACTCTATGCCAATAGTGAGCATATCTATCCATGAGGAGCAGGGCACAAAGTTCCTTTTCTCTCCATGCCTGTCTGATCCTGGAAAGATCCTGTACCAGAGAGGGGAGAAGGAGTTCGACAAAGTCAAATCGGTTAAAGTATATAAGAAAAGCAGACTCCTTGAAGCAGGAAAGCATGCACCTTTCTTTATTTCCGGTCTTGGAACAAAGGAAGGCATCGAGGTCCGTGATATCCTAAGAACACTTGGATACAGCGAAGATGATATCATCAGGGAGATGCATGACATGTGGATCAATTCCCAGACAGTGACTGAGGATGCATCAACGGAGGCTCTTCTTAGCAGCATCAACCGTAAGCAGGACGAGATATCGTCATTCGAGAAGTACACAGAGTATATGAAGGCCGTTGCAAGATACGCAAACTCTCTCCCTAAATGGCTCCTGTGCGGTCATACATCTGATGAAATGGATCTCATGAAGGTTGTCCTTCAGGTTGATTCTGACCAGGATAGGGCACTGGATCCTGTGGATATGGAAGATGTGCCTTCATTCGACCTTCCTGAACCAACCATATCAGAAGGTTTCGGAAACCTTGGCCTTGATATGCTCAAGATGTTCGTTCCTCATGTCGCCAAGACAGATCCATGCCCATGTGGATCCGGACTTCTGTATAAGAACTGTCACGGCAAGAATCTAAGTTAATTGTGAATATCAATTTCTCAGTACGAAGGGAAGTGAAAGGGTCACTTCTTACAGTTAGAGGATATCTTTCTGGAAATCAGGAATCAGATACCCTTGTGGTTGTGTGTCATGGTATTATGATGACCTGTGCGCATAATCCTGTCCGCTGGCTGTCCGATAAGATTGCAGAACTGGGTTACCAGACCCTTAAATTCGATTTCCTTGGAAACGGAATCAGTGACGGCTATTCGATAGATGTGACTGCTCCCTCTGAAATGGAAGACCTTAGATGTGTCCTGACAAAGAGCAGGGAGATGTTTCCGGAAAAGAAGATAGTTGTAATAGGGCATTCGCTAGGGGGCCTTGTGTCATTGCTCCTTGCATCGGAAGAGCCTTCTTTATTTGACGGACTGGTTCTTCTCGCCCCAGCTCTAGTTGTTGAGGATGAATGCAAGAACGGAAGAATCGTCTACGAGAGATTTGATAAGGACAATATCCCTGAATTTGTGGAAGTCTGGGGAGGAAAAGTCGGAAGAGAATACTTCATTTCAGGAGCGAAGCTTGATATCTATAATGCAGCAAGAGCCTACAGGGGACGCTTCTGCCTTATTCAGGGAGATGAGGATATATTTGTTCCGGTATCATATGCACAGCGTCTACTGGAATGCATGCCGTCATGTGACCTTCGTGTCATCAAGGGCGGGGACCATAACTTCATTCGCCCAAAGAGGGAGACACTTTCCATTATTGAAGAATATCTTAAAAGTTTGTAGTAGGCATCATCAGTGCCTATTTTTTTGTACATTCGCATAAGAAAAATTGAGTAGCGTTTATGAAAAGAACTCTTTCAGTAGTTGCATCATTGCTCCTTATGGGTGCTGCCGTATGCGGCGCTCAGGATGTGAAATATGTTTACACCGAAGGGTCTGACCTGAACCTTATCGGTAAGATAATCGATACCCCTAATCCATATCATAGAGTTGATACTGTAAAGTACAAGGGATTCACTTCGGGAGAGAACAGTCAGGTAAGATGCTCGGCAGGTCTTGCTATCCTGTTCAGGACCAACTCTCCGTCCATTGCTGTGAAGGGAGAGTTCGGGTACATAAACAAGGGTGTCAACACAATGGGTATTTCTCTGACTGGATATGACCTCTATATAAAGGACAATTCAGGAAAGTGGACTTATGCGGCATCAGGAGCTAATGACAGAGGAAAGGAAGGACAGGTGCTTGAGCTCATTACAGATATGGACTCATCCATGAAGGAGTGTATGCTGTATCTCCCTCTGTACAGTGAGCTAAGAAGCTTCCAGATTGGAGTTCAGGAAGGATCTGTAATCGAGTCAATCGAGTCTCCATTCAGACATAGAATCGGAATCTTCGGTTCATCTTATACTCATGGAATCAGCACCAGCCGACCTGGCATGAGCTACCCTATGCAGTTCACGAGGGCAACGGGCATTCAGATGCTGAGTCTTGGATGCAGCGGTAACAGCAAGCTCCAGAGCTATTTTGCAGATGTACTTGTTGACTGCGATGTGGATGCCTTTGTATTTGATGCATTCTCCAATCCGTCTGCAGAGTTGATTGAGGAGAGACTCTTCCCGTTCATTGAGAAGGTTCAGGCAGCGCATCCTGGCATTCCACTTATTTTCCAGCAGACAATTCGTCGAGAGAAGCGAAACTTCAACAATCATGTCGAGGAGTTCGAGTCAGAGAAGATGGCAATGTCCGAGAAACTCATGAAGGAAGCCTGCAGGAAGTACAAGGATGTATATTTCATTCATCCGAACGCATCTGACGGATCTCACGAGTACAGTGTCGACGGAATCCATCCGGATGATCATGGCTACGCTCTATGGGAGAAGTCAATAGAGAAGCCAATCCTCAAAATCCTTAAGAAATACGGTATCAGGTAAACGATGGAACTATACGAACTTGCAAGGACTGACCTTATGGTCGGTAAGAAAATACTCTATGTGCACGGCTTTGCTTCCAGTGGCAGTACAGGCACGGTGAAGACCATGCGGGTGCTTCTGCCCGAGGCTGAAATCATAGCTCCGGATCTTCCTGTTGATCCCCATGAGGCCATGGCCCTTCTGACTGATATCTGTCAGAAGGAGAATCCTTCCCTTATCATAGGAACTTCCATGGGTGGCATGTATACCGAACTTTTAAAAGGCTTTGACAGAATAGTTGTCAATCCTGCCTTTCACCTTGCCGATACAATCCTTAAGAACAATGGCCTTGGACGTCAGGAGTTCCATAATCCCAGAAAGGACGGACAGACTTCGTTTCTTGTCAATAAGGGACTGCTAGAAGACTTCAGGGACGTAAGCTCAAGGTGCTTCCAGAACGTAGAGGAGGATAAGGGTGAGGTTTGGGGGCTATTCGGACTGAAGGATACCCTTGTTAACTGCTTTGACGAGTTCTATTCGTATTATAGCAATGCTCTTCACTTTGACGGAGAGCATTACCTCAATGACCATACTTTCATTCATAGCGTTCTACCTGTTATCCAGAGAATTGACGACAGGCAGGAAGGCCGTCAGAAAAGGACGGTACTAATTAACCTTGAGGATATCTCAATCTCCAATGGTGGTGTAAAGGCTTTCAGAACCTTGTCCCAGTGGTATGACGTGTATGCCCTTAGTGGCATCTGCCATAATAGGGCAGATCTGCTGCCTGGAAAGATCAAGACAGCGGACGAACTTCTAGGGGTGTATGTCTGGAATAAAGTCCTTCTTACCTCTCATAAGGATCTTCTTCTTGCTGATTATCTGGTAGACTCAAAGTGCGAAGAGGAAGGGGGAGAGAACTTTATGGGAACTGCCATAAAGTACGGTAGCGATCCGTTCAAGACCTGGGACGAAGTGATTACTTACTTCGAGCGACTTGGAGGACAATAGCCTGAACTAAATCAGCTTTTCATAGCAGAGACGTGCTCCACATCTTTCGTAGATACACTCACCGGTGTATGAGAACTCGAGGGATGCGAGCATTTTCTGCATATAGAAGTTGTCGTAGTTGGTGTCAAGTCTGAAACTGTGTATTCCCTTTGAGACAGCCTGCTTTGCAACTTCGTTCATGAGCATCTTTGATACTCCCTGTCTTTTGACCTCGTCAGCGACAGCAAGCCTGTGCACAACCACAAATGGCTGGTCTGAAAGCCACTTCAGCTGAGGCTGCTCGTATGCTGGCTCACCACTGTAGACAACAGCAGCGTATGCGATGACAGTGTCACACTGAGATGGTTCCTGGGTGTAGTTCTCGACGGTCAATTCCGGTTTCATGCAAAGGACATGCGCAAAACCGTTTTCAATATCGGAAATGATATTCTCAGAACGAGGATAAGTCTCATCCCACTGGTGCTTTCCCTCACGTAGCATCTGAGCTACTGCCTGCTGAAGAATCACCCAAATTCTGTCCACATCGGACATCTCCGCCTTTCTTAGATATACCTGCATAACTACTAACCTCTTTTGTTAAATTTTCTTTGCCTCGGCCTTTGCCTGGAACTTCTCCTTATCGATAATGAACCTCTCGTGAACTCCTTCACCGATAAGTCCGGATTCATCGAATGCTGACACCTTGAAGACAAGCCTTCTTCTGTCAATCTCCACAAGTTCACAGTCACACCATACTTTCATGCCAACTGGAGTTGCTGATACATGAGAGACATTGACAAGAGTGCCAACTGTGCTTTGCCCTTCCTCCAGGAAAGGCTCTACACTGCTGCTGGCAGTCTTTTCAATAAGAGCTATCATCATCGGGGTGGCGAATACGCTTACTGATCCGCTTCCGACATGAAGAGCAGTCTGCTCATCTGTGACTATAGTTTCCGTATGTCCCTTGATTCCTGTGTGCATAAAATGATTGCTATTCTTATGGATGCAAAAATACTCATTTGTCTCTTATTTATTATATTTGCTATTGTTGAAAAAAGAGTTTTCGTATGAAAAAAACCAGAATACTACTTCTTTGCGCAGCAGCGCTTCTAACTGTGTCATGCTCATCCAATAAGAACAGCTCCAAGACTGAGACTGCTCCTGTTTCAGTGAATGAGTCGCAGATGAACTCTTTCGTGTCAAAGCTCATGAAACAGATGACACTGGAGGAAAAACTTGGCCAGATTTCATTGGCGGCAGCTCCAACTGAGATATTTACAGGTAGCGCAGCCACTGACAATATCCTTGAGGGTATCCGCAACGGATCAATCGGCAATGTTCTCAACGTGTTCGGAGTCGAGTCAGTAAGGGAGTACCAGAGGGTGGCTGTTGAGGAGTCAAGACTTGGCATTCCGATGCTGTTTGGACTTGATGTGATTCACGGACATAGAACCGTGTTCCCGATTCCTCTTGCTCTGGCTTCATCATGGGATATGGAAGCTATCCGTGGGGTAGCGAGAGTATCAGCAACAGAGGCTAGTGCTGACGGCGTCAACTGGGTGTACAGCCCGATGGTTGACATCTCTAGAGACCCAAGGTGGGGTAGAGTCGCAGAAGGTGCAGGTGAAGATCCGTTCCTTGGTGGAGAGATAGCCAAGGCTATGGTTCTGGGATATCAGGGAGAACCTGGTCACCAGTACGAGAACAATAACGAAGTGATGGCATGCGTGAAGCACTTCGCCCTTTACGGTGCTGCAGAGGCAGGTAGAGACTATAACTCGACCGACATGAGCCTTAACAGGATGTACAATGAGTATCTCCCACCTTATAAGGCAGCGGTTGAGGCAGGAGCGGACAGCTTCATGAACTCATTCAATGACATCAATGGCCTTCCTGCAACTGCTAACAAGTGGCTTCTGACTGAACTTCTACGTAATCAGTGGGGATTCGGAGGATTTGTGGTGACAGACTACACTTCAATCTCCGAGATGATCGCTCACGGAATGGGAGACCTCAAGACTGTGTCTGAACTTGCGATCAATGCAGGAGTCGATATGGATATGGTATCTCCAGGATTCTATAGCGAGCTCCCTAACTCTATCGCTGACGGTTCTGTCAAGATGGCAGCCATCGATCAGGCTTGCCGAAGAGTCCTTGAGGCCAAATACAAGCTCGGCCTTTTCGATGATCCATACAAGTTCTGTGACCCTGAAAGAAATGATAAGGATGTATACACACAGGAACATAGAGATTTCGCAAGAAAGGTAGCAGGCGAGAGTATCGTCCTTCTTAAGAATGCCGCTGTCAAGGGAACACCTGTCCTTCCTCTTAAGAAGAAGGGAACGATTGCTGTTATCGGACCTCTCGCTGATGCAGGAAGCGAGATGATGGGAACATGGGCGGTGTCTGCATTCCCTTCATATGCTTCAATCATTGAGGGCGTTAAGGAAGTCGGAGGTGAGGACGTGAAAGTCGTTTCAGCTAGAGGAAGTTTCCTTTATGATGACCCTAAGGTAGAGAGGAACTTCACTTCGGAGGCATTCGAAAGAGACGGAAGAAGTTCATCCGATCTTCTAAGGGA
>JAKSJT010000155.1 GCA_024402125.1 Bacteroidales bacterium | reverse complement strand
GATACTGCTCCACGAAGAATCAGTACTACTACGGTCTCAAACTGCATCTGGTGGGAATGCGTCGCAAGGGACACATACCTTTCCCTTACCAGATTGCCGTGTCCCCGGCTTCCGAGAATGACCTGACGGTGTTCAAGCGCGAATGCGTTCCGGACATTGCCGGAAAGACGATCTTCGCAGACAAGATTTACCGAGACGGAGCATTCTGGGATGCCGAAAGGGCGTCGAAGTGCAACGAACTTCTTACACCAATCAAAGCCATCAAGGGTGCCACTGAACAGGAAAGGCAGAGAAACAAGGCCGCTGATGACCTTTATTCCGCAGCCGTATCCTCCGTCAGGGAACCTGTGGAGGCCTTTTTCAGCTGGCTTAACGATAAAACAAATATTCAAAGAGCTAACAAGTGCCGGTCTACCGCCGGTCTTCTACTTCATACGATTGGCAAACTCGCCATCGCATTCATTTTTCTAATTTTCAACTACTGATTCAAATTACTAATAATTAGGTGCTCCATTTTATATTACATTCATTATGATTGAATCTTGTTTTGAATCTAAAGATTTGAAGAGTCTTGAGATTATAATCTCTACTCAGGCGGCTTTGGCGGAGGCAGTTCAGCTTATCAAGCAGAGACTTGATAAGCCTGAAAAGAAGTATGTCCATGGAATCCAGGGCTTGCAGGATTTGTTTCATTGCAGCAAGCCGACAGCACTAAGGATCAAGCGTTCCGGAAAAATTGACGCTGCAATTGCTCAGTTCGAACGTACCATTGTCATTGATTCAGAGCTGGCTGTGCAACTTTTGAAGGAGAGTCGCTCACCCGCTCGCAGGTAATAGAAACAATAACAGATAGTCCATAAAGGCAGCCACTCCGATTGGGGTGGCTGCCTTTGTACTAACTATTATCTGCGGAAAATATGATAAGTGTCGTTACCATGTCTTTCTGTTACGCAGCATGGAGTCAGCTTCTGCCCAGTAGAAGAAGGCCTCGATGTTGCTTTTCTTCAGTTTGTTCAGTTTGCTACTCAAGATGTCATGATTGATCTCTACGGAAGCAAGCTCTCCTACATTGGCCGGATTGAACCGGATGATTGCATCTGTGCCCGTCAGGATTGCGGCAGCAAGACAAGCTGCCTTAGCAGCGTCAGTGATTGCAGACTCCAGTGAATATGAAATCCCGAACACATGAGAGCGTATGCGTGAAACTCCATCCAGCAGTTCTTTGATTTCACCTACGCCAGCGGCGCCTCTGGTAGAAAGACAGAGGGATGTCTTGATTATGTCATCAAGAACATCGATGTGGTTTCCCGCGTTATTTCTATATCCGAGTTCGATCTCGGATATCCGCTTGAATGTACTGCTGACGACGTCAAAGTCGTCGAAGACATCGAACAGCCGGGCAATGTCATAAAGCTGTTTGGCTATCTGAAGGCAGGCAGGATTCCCGTTCTTCATATATGGCACCCCGCTGGTATTGGGTGCATACGCAGTGAGCTTGTCTCCAAGGATGTCGTTGGCTGACGGTACGGACACGAGCAGAGGTTCTCCTTCTACTCTTATGAACGGCGAAATGATAGGTTTCTTGATGACATTGCTGTATTGTGCATCTTCATACAGGACATCCAGAAGGATTGCAGACTCAGTTGCGGAAACCTTGTCCGAGAAGGATACCTTGTAATGCAGCTTGCAATGTGATTTCGGCACATTGGTTCTTTGCACCCTCTCAATCTGCTCATATGAGAGGAAAGCATAATCCTGGCAGTTATTCAGGTATTTAGTTATGTCGGTCCCTGGAGGACAGATGATGTCTATGTCGATTGACAGCCTATGCGTGTCGCTTCCAAGTAGGACCATCAGTGATGTGCCGCCCTTGAATATGAAAGGGCATCCGGACGCAGACAGCATTTCCAATAATGAGAACGCTCTTACAACTCTTTCGATAAGATTAAGGTCATGGTAGTTCATCTGCTCCGAGACGGCGGAATACCATTCCTTTGTATAACACTCTCTGCTTATCATCCTTCTACCTCCTTAAGGTATCTTTCAATTGTTGATTTGACATTTTTCCCACGTCTTGCCGCATAGCGAAGCAGCCTGCTTCTATTGATCGCGTATTGCTCATCTGCGTTTCGGAATATATAAAATGTCTCCATCCCCTGTAGATAAAAGAAGTCCTCGTCTGCGCAGATGTCCACCAGAATCTTCTCCAAAGAGGAAACGCTGATTTCATTGTCTTTGATGACGGGCGCTCCCGATATCAAAGGCTTGACGATAATGGCCTCCTCGGCGAGATTGACATAACGCTCCATTGTCAGCCTGTCTGGATGCAGGAATGCCTTGTGCCCTTGCTCCTGCAGATAGTGGAATACGGCTTCACAGGCGTCGCGTTCCACCTCGACATATGTGATGTTGTTTGTTGAAATATGGTGCAGGAATGGAGCCATCCAGTTACCGGAATAGAAGCAGAACTCAACGAATGGGAAACCTTTCCTCAGTCCATCGTGCAGTTCTGACATTCTTTCTGTCGCCTGGATGCTATAGCGTGACTTGGTCGCAGACGAATACTCGCCATATCCAACCTTTGAGAGCACCCCTCTATTGACGAGCTCCCTAAGCCTCCAGTAGCATGTTGCCTTGCTCACCTCTTTCTCACCATTTGCATTCAAGACATTCAGAAGTTCACTTGATTTGAACTTCTCCTTACCTTTCGCAAAGTCTATGATTCTATTATCCACAGTGTCAATCATGATGCAAATATAACTAAATTATGTCAACAAAGACTAAGTAGTGTCAAAATTTAGTGTTTAAACAAGAATGAAACCCCATGTTAGACTATTTGATGGACTAAACCAATGCATTGCTTACTGTCTCCATATCCACATTGATACGGATGTTCCATCGTGTTGTAATCTTTCCAACGTTGGGAACTTCCAAATCGAGGGGCGAAATAGAGCTGCTTCGTAGATTTAACAGCGATGGTACGATATCTTCTCCCATGCCTAGATATTCGAGCAAATATCCCAGCCTTTTTATTACCGCCTGACTTGAGAAACGTTCTGCATAGGAGAGAAGTCTTTTCATGTCAATCTTATCCTTTGCCGTCCAAATAGCCTTTGCAATCTCCACAATGCCACCAGCGTAGTTCGGCATAAAGAGACAATCTATGATGGTTTTCTCCAAGTCTGAACATACAACCTTATTATATGAATCTATCCAGATCCTCTTTGTCCCGAAGAAGTGCTCCTCGCTATGTTTTATAAATTGGAAGTCCACACCCTGGAAGTTCAATGTTATAGCCTTGTGATCCTTGCATACAATTTGTTCCTTCAATGATGGTTGGGTAATACGCCCATGGATCTGGAGAGCGGAATAATAACCGATATAATATTTGTTTCCGTTGGTCAAAGGCTCAGCCATAAGATGCCAGTCCGGCAAAAATGTGTCTGCATCCATATTGAACGGTACAACCCACACCAAATCTTTCCCGAACTTTGCAAGCAGTCCCTTGTCAACCATACGTTTCACAGTAATCCTTACAGACTCCTTACTCTGTTGGGGAAAGATTTCATACAATTCAGAGATGTAAGCCCAAATACGGTTTTCCTCGTCCAGCTTTTTGAGGAACTGACTCTCATTTGCGGAAATTGTCTTATGTTTTGTGCTCATACCGTTACGCTTTAAGTAACGACAAAGATATGATTTATAACATTATTCTCCAATAATCCCGAAAAACACATTAATCTTTTTTCTGTGCATTCGTGTCTCAGTTGAGAAATTACTTCGCAATGGAGCCTGTAGGAGACCTTCAGGATAATTTTTTTAAAAAGTGTGAAAAATTTGATACATTAACAAAATAAATTGTATCTTTGTACTAAATATTAGGACAGTTGTAGAAAATATCGCAAATAAATAACATCAATAATTATCTAAATTCTATCGTTATGATTGAACTATCTTCTGATTTAAAAGTACGAAAGAGCATAGATTCTATTCTCTTATCGCAGGCAGCATTAGTAGAGGCTGTAAAGGAAATACAGCAGGAGCTCCTTAGACCTAGTAAGAAGTATGTCCATGGGGTTATGGGTCTTGCGGATTTCTTTCAATGCAGTAGACCTACTGCTCAAAGGATCCTGGATTCTGGTAGGATAGATGCTGCGGTCTCTTCCTTTGGTCATACAATAATAATTGACTCAGAGATGGCAGTTGAGCTTCTCAAGAATCATCCTGCACAGAAATAGTGATTCAGAATAATAGTCTGAATGCTCATGCCTTTCATTACTAATAATTAGGTGCTCCATTTTATACATTCATTATGATTGAATCTTGTTTTGAATCTAAAGATTTGAAGAGTCTTGAGATTATAATCTCTACTCAGGCGGCTTTGGCGGAGGCAGTTCAGCTTATCAAGCAGAGACTTGATAAGCCTGAAAAGAAGTATGTCCATGGAATCCAGGGTCTGCAGGACTTGCTCCACTGTAGCAAGCAAACAGCTCTAAGAATTAAGAGCTCTGGAAAAATTGACGCTGCAATTGCTCAGTTCGGACGCACTATCATTATTGATTCTGATCTGGCAGTGCAACTCTTGAAGGAGAGTCGTACATCCGTTCGCAGGTATTAGAAACGATAATGGATGATCCATAAATGCAGCCACTCCAGTTGGGGTGGCTGTCATTGTACTATCCATTATTTGCGGAGAGTATCTTAATTATTTCCTCAATCTGCTCGATAGAAGCCGAACCAATCATGCTGATAGCTTTATGCCTCAGCGGATTTGTCTGCCACTTGAGCATTTCTATCTTAACTGTTTCGTCCGTGACTCCAATATATGGTTTCATAGAATCATAGTCTTCATGCCCTGTAATCTTCATGACTGTGGTAGCTGGTATCTGAAAACTCAAGCTGCAGCATACAAATGTCCTTCTGGCATCGTGGCAGCTGAGAGTGTCGCATAAAGGATTGACAACTTCTATTTTGTTTCTTCCGACGTAGTGTGTCTCTACGACTTCTCTGGTTATACCTGCTGCTCTTGCTGCATCCTTTATATACACGTTAATCTTTTGGTTATATGCATATGGGAACAGCATGATCCTGCTTTCGTTGTGATTATACTTCTCGACGATCTTCTGAGCTTCTGGAATCAGAGGTATAATAAGGTGTTCATCAGTCTTTTCAGTGTATAACTCAATCGTATTGTTATCATGAATGTCAATCTTTTTCAAGTTAATCATATCAGAATACCTGAGTCCCGTGAATGCCATGAAGCAGAACATGTCTCTATACTTGTCCAGGTGCGCCATCTCTGGTGGGAACTTGAAGTTATAGAAGTCAATCAGCTCTTCGTATTTCATGAAGATGACACGTTTCTGCGGAGCGAGTAGTTCAGTGTCTGTTGTGAGTGCCTCGGGATGTACCTTGTATCCGTTCTTTACAGCCCATCTCAAAATGCTCTTAAGGGCATCAATTCTGGAGTTGGTGGTATCATTAGAATAGTTGTTGTTGATATACCATTTCACGAGATCTATCATGAAGGATTTGTTCATCTTGTCGATTGTGATTCCTGGGCGGCAGTCAAAAGAATGGGTGATAGCTTGTTCGTATCTATATCTTGTCTTTTTCTCCCAAGTGTGGCTCTTCTCATTATAGTAGTCCTGATATACGTCTCTTAGTGAGACAGGCTTGACTTTCTCCTCAGAACAAAGTTGTTCCTTGATCTCAGGGTGCTGTTTGATCTTAATCGCTTTCTTGAAATCTTCAGTTGACGGCATCTTTGTGAGCATGAACTCCTCGAATACATCATCCACCATTGACAGGAATTCATTTATCCTTCGGTTAATTTCACGAGAGGATGTTTCATGGTTCTTAAGTCTGTGAGTGTTGTTCGGCTTTGCGCATTGTTTGGTAGTATCCCACTTGCTTTGCTCGGCAAAGACTCCGACAGCCATGTCTACGGCACAATTCTTTTTGTCCCATCTTGTCCTGACAATCACGCTGCCGTTAGGCTTTAAAAATACAGAGGTGTTGTAGTTGATTTTTATCATAATGTATAACTTTGCTGACACGAAACTACGACAAAAAAGACGTGGGGAAAAGGGTTTTGGATTTCCCTTCCACAAATAGGAGACGTGTGGTACCACAATTTAAAAACTTTTTACAATGTGCTACAAATCAATGGTTTATAGGGGTGGCTTAAAATTGAAAAACTAGCTCGGACGTCCTTCTCCCGCTACTACTTTTAAAATACATACAGTTTTCTCCGAGTATCAAGGGGATTGTCTGAAACTCACGATATAGCCGTCATCCATTACAGTGGGTGGCTTTTTTGTTTTATGGCAGGGGCGGTTAATTGGATATAATTGCCATTTCAAAAGATTAGATTGTTATATAAATTTGATGAAAACGGTTACATCTAATGCGAGATACATCAGATTTTCGGTATTCATGCAATTTGACCTAGATGCCATTTGGGGGGTGAATGTCATTTTTTTTCAGAAATAAATATTGATTAGATATATGTATTGTTCAATACTTTACATAAATTTGTCTCATACAGGGTGTTATCCGGATCGTGATTATTATGTTATGGTCCGCTCATTAATAAATGCAGCAAATCGCAGAACATTAATAACGGATATCTTAATCTGGCTACAACTTGACTGTTTTTGTTAAGAAGAAAACAACAAACAACAAATATTAAACACTTGAAACTAGTAAGTTATGAAGAAAATCATTGTCGTCTCATGTATCACGTTTTCCGTCCTTAGCGGTTGCGCGACGAAGACGAGAAACGCCGAGATAGATCGAATCTCCGTACAGGCGGCGTCGCGGAGACTGGCGGTCGGTTCTTTCAGC